>DASVCQ010000001.1:0-15317 GCA_036381535.1 Patescibacteria group bacterium
AACCGGATTGTGGTCTAGCATCAGTACTATTTTCAATCATTACTCCAAGAGGTGCGTGTTTTTCCCACCATGCTTTTTGCTGAGTGGAATATAAAGTCCCATTTAAGGGACAAGCTTCAGTCTTGGGAAGTGAGTTATCAAATTCCATAGATCCATTGGACAATTGCTGTGGAGGTAATGACGGAGCAACTTTTTTGACAGGTGCAATAATTGTAAAAAATCCGTATGTAATTCCAAGTGATCCTGCAAAAAGCAAAATCCCTGCAATCAAAACCTTTAGTGATTTATTCATATTTAGTTAAGTCCTTTTGCTTCTTTTAGAGTTTTTTTCTCCTCATCCGATAACTCATGGTCTACTCCTTTACCCTTTGAGACTCTTTTTGAGTACCATCTTGTACCGGCCCTTGAATAAAGTCCTGAGATAACTACTCCAGTATCATTTCCATCAAGTAAGGCCAAAATAAAACTCTGGTCCCCTCCGGTATCTTTAAATGGATTAAACCTGAGAAGACCAATTTTCTGGATGTGAAATGACCCATCCGTAACTATTGTATCACATTGTTTTTGTAGTGAAACAATATCTTTTTTTGAGGAGTCCACATCTAAAATAAGCGAGTCCAATATCCCTTGGAGTGTTTTTTTATTTGTACTTTTTACGAGATTGTTATAATGGGAAGAAAGACTCCAAAAAAAGACAGTGAGCATTGCTATCCAAATGACAATTAAAAAAGCTATAACGAAAAATAATATTGTAAGCATAAATAAATCCTTATTTAACCTTTAAAGTTATTATATGTGTTTGTGGAATAGTTATCAAATACTAACTACAAAGCTATTTAAAAATACTCTTTAACCATAACCATTTCCAAGGTAAGTTTTATACTAGCCTCTTGACAGTCTAATTGTCAATGATGTAATCTCGAGCTTAAATGGGTAAGAGAAAAACATTAAGACAAAAACAAGTTACTGACATAAGAAGACAAAACTCTTCTCATAAAGAAGTATTTTCTGATTCAAAAACCCATTCCCAACCTGATTTTTCTTATTCCTTCCAGACATTTACTCCCAAGCATGAGTCTGTTGCCATTCACCACACTGCAATAAGCGATGTACGTAAAACAGCGGTGATTTCACTGATAATTGTGGCCTCCCAAATTATCCTCTATTCATTGCTTACTAATCATGTACTTGCATTACCGATTGTAAGATACTAGTATTTTATAATAGGCACGGTTTATGGTTGATAGTTTGTGGCTAGAGGTTCATAAAATATATGAATTACGAACTATAAACTACAAACTATAAACAATGAACTATAAACTATTAACAATAAACTTGAAAGGGGGTGAATTTATAATATGGCATCAATGTATTGTGTAAAATGCAGAGCTAAAAGAGACGTAGATAATCCAGAACACGTAACCATGAAAAATGGTAAGCCTGCGATGAAAGCTAAATGCCCAGTTTGTGGCACAGGAATGTACAAGATCGGTTCTAAATAAACTCTTCTTTGTAACATACCAAAAACCCCCTCCAAGATCTTGCGGGGGTTTTTGTATGAGCAAAAAGCAATATTCCCACAATCATATCTTTCTTTTTAAACAAAACTTTTAATATAATTAAATAAATGAAAACAATTGCCCAACATAAAGAAATTGTTGAGAAAATATCATCCCAGATAAAAGATTATTTAACTTCCCATAAAGAAAAAAAACTTCGCTTTTACCATGGGAGTACTAATTCAACCAGAGATCAATCAACAAATGATAAGTATTATTTCATTGATATTTCAAATTTTAATGATGTACTTGAAGTAAATACCGAACACAAATATGCGCTAGTTGAGCCAAATGTACCAATGGATAAATTAGTCAAAGCAACACTTGAATATGGTCTTATGCCGCCTGTTGTTATGGAATTTCCGGGTATTACTGCAGGAGGAGCAGTCAACGGAGCAACCCTTGAGGCATCATCATATAAATTTGGGCAATTTAACGATAACTGTGTAGAATATGAAATTGTCTTAGGAAACGGTGAAATTATTCATGCAACCGAAAAAGAATATAATGACATTTTTTATGGAATTTCAGGATCGTACGGTAGTCTGGGGCTTTTAACATTAGTTAAATTAAAACTTATACCTTCCATGCCATATGTCAAAACTGTTTTTTCCTTTTCGGGGGACTACTCAAATACACTAAACCGCCTGACACAAGAAACCAAAAAGGCTGAATCAGATTTTTTGGATGCAATAGTCTTTGGGAAAAATGATGGGGTTGTTATTAAAGGATATTTGCATCCCAAAAAAGATGAAAATCTTGAGACATTTTCAAAAGCAACGGATAAGTGGTTTTATGAAAGGGCACAAAAGGTTTCAAAAGATAAAACTGAGTACGAAGAAATTATACCAATCGTTGATTTTCTATTCAGATATAACCGGGGAGCATATTGGATGGGCGAATACACTTTTCCACTTCTTCATTTGCCTGATAACAAAATTACCAAAACAATCCTGAATCCCTTTATGAACACTCGCAAACTTTATGACGGCTTGCATGATTTAAATGCTTCTCAAGACTATTTTATCCAGGATTTCTATTGTCCACTCGAAAACTCTCTTAAATTTATGCAGGAGTCAGAAGAAAAACTCAATATTTTTCCTATTTGGCTATGTCCAATGAAACCAACCAAAACTGCTCAAAAATTGTCACCAAGTTATATTGATACAGATCTTATAATAGATATCGGGATTTGGGGTCAATCCAAAAAATATCTTAAAAGTATCATTCAACTAAATAGATATTTTGAAAGTTATGCAAAAAAAGTAATGGCTAGAAAGATGCTTTATGCACATGCCTATTATTCAAAAGAGGAATTTTGGGAAATATACGATAGAGATTGGTATCACAATCTTCGAAAAAAATATCATTCTGAAGAAATTTTTCCGGATGTTTGGGAGAAAACCCATGTTGAAAATAAAAGATATCAGGAACATTTTTGGAAAGGTATATGGCAACTTCTAAAAGAGACTTTAAAAGGAAAAAATCTTAATAATTAGAAAAATGCTTTCTTCGTAAAAAGCAACAAAAGTTACAATAAAATATTTTTAAAAATTTTAATTTTTAATTTAGACATTGATTATTACTTAGGATTTAGAAATTAGGATTTAGGATTTATTTTCCTTCATAGTGAATTAATTTGTAGACTTTCACAACACTCACGTCCCACTTACCTGCAATTTGTGCACGTCCAAAGCCTGCTACTTCCCACAGTGAGTCACCAAGGGGGTGACATTCTATTTCACAAACAATAAGAAGCTGATTGGTAACTGTTTTCCTTTGTGGGTCTGAAATAACATTCTCAATTGTTACAGGGGGATGTCCCCAGACTGTAAAGAAATATCTATAAGCATAGTCAGAATTCCCTCCTGTAATAAGTGCAAAATTAAATGGTTTGCCATCAGTTTTTGAATAAACAAAACTAGAAATTCCTTCAACTTGTGCCAGCTGTCTATTAGCCGGGTATCTAAATGGCAATGCTTGAATATTCACAATTGAAAGAATGATAAATGCTAGTACACAAACCCCCAACCAAAATTTATTTAGTTTTGAAATAAAATAAAATAACCCTCCAACCAAAAGAAATGGTAGAGGAAAAAGAAAGGCAAAATAATAATCATATATTTCTTTTTTATAAAACCCGAAAAGTAAAATTCCAATTACAAACCATAGAAAGAGAAGACTTTTTTGCAAAAAATCTTCTCTCTTCTTCAGAGATTTGATAAAGGTCCAAAAAAGAAAAATAGTTGAAGACAAAGCCAGTAAAAGCGTTGACAAATACCATATAGTAATATTTATATGACCTGCTAGACTAACCTGCTCTGGAGGAGGATAATCTGTAATTAGTCGTCCGAAAATTCTAAAGAAGACATTATTTACAGTTGATAGAAAATTAACCCCTCCTCCTGTTTCTTTTGAAAATAAGACAAAATTTATAATGCTTTTAATATTACTAAATCCATGTCTCACCTCAAAAAGTAAAAATGGAGACCATCCAATTATGTACCCAACAAAAAATACAAGATAGTTGATAATTGTTGCAACCAAAACACCTCTCCATTTAGCCTTTCTCCATATTTGATAAATTCCGTCTGAAAAAATATATAAAGCAATAATAACTGCCAAAAATGTAGCTAAATAATGAAGCTGCATTGCAATTCCAAGTAAAATTCCAGAAAAAATTAAATATTTTTTACTATTTCTATTAAGAGCTATATAGAGGAAATAAAGGCACAAAAGTGAGAAAAACGGCAGTGGATTGGGATTCCAACTAGACCTGGAATATGCTATGACAAGCGGTGATACAGAAAATAAAAATGCTGCCACAAGACCTGCTTTTTTGTTAAAGAATTTTGAGGTAACAAAATATATTAACCAGACCGTTGCAATACCAAAAAGTGCAACCATGACCGCAGGACCTACTGGATTGTAATTGAAAAGCCATAAAAATGGAGTCATAAAATAATAATAAATTGGACCTAAGAAAAATCCTCCAACTGATGCTGTCGGTCCAAGAAGTGTCGGATGTCCATGCAATATATTCCATACAACCAAAACGTCTCGTCCCTCATCACCCAAAAATGTTAAATAATCAGCTATTCTGTATAGACGCATAAAAGCAGCAACACAGAGAATAAGAAATAGGAGTATATTTGTTTTTGTTAATATTTTTTTAAACATAAAAATCGTCTTCAAACGGATAAATTATTAGATTATTGAGAATAAAAGGAGCTTGTAACAATTTAACAATATAATAATTTAACAATTTAAGCCGTGGCTTTTTTCTTCCAAATAAACTTATTATATATAGTATAGTTCCAGATAAGAAGCAAAAATGTACCTATAAAGAAATATATATAGTAAAACTTAATTGCAACAAAAAAGTGAAGTTGTCCCTCTCCTATAAATTTATCGCCCAAAAAGATTGTCCCTGTCTGAATAAATATTACTCCAAACGCAGATGTAAGGTAAAAGTTAATTAGCTTCCAAATGTACTGCACAAACCCACTAATTTTATTTTCTTTAAAAGTCCAAAGGTTGTTAAAATTATAATTAGAGAAAATTGCAATAGCAGCACCCACCAAATTTGCCGCGGAGTGATCCCAGTGGGAATTATCCGAAAGAATTTTCAAAACAAGAAAATTGATAACAAAGCCTATTCCTCCAACGACTAAAAATTTGCCAAAAGATCCTGTAACTATTTCGTTCATTCTTGTACCAATTACAAATTTCAAAACATCCATAATATACCCAAGCGGTGCGATTTTTGAGCGACCAAGTGTCCTGTCGCTGAAATGGAAAGGTACTTCTGCTACCTTAAACCCGTCACGAAGAGCTTTATGTAAAAATGAAATTTGGAAGATATAACCATTATATTTTGAAAGTTCTTCTTTCTCCCTTAAGAATACTTCTTTTTTAAGTGCTCTATATCCACCCGTCCAGTCATGGGTACTTAATTTCATAAAGACCAGCCTGACAAATAAATTTGCGACAATTGAGAATGCTTTTCTTTGAGGAGGCCAATTAGCAGGTATAGATCCGCCGTCACTATATCTTGTACCGATGACCATATCCGCGCCTTCATTTATTTTCTTTAAGAAATCCGGAATTTTTTTGGGGTCATGCTGTCCGTCAGCATCCATTTCAAAGACAACATCAGCACCCATCTCTTTTGTTGCATAGTCCATTCCCCGGATATATGCAGCCCCCAAACCTTTTTTGGGACCTGAAGAAAGCTCGATATTCTTCCATTTTTTCTGCAGTTTTTTTACTTCATCTGCCGTACCATCTGGAGAATTATCATCAGCAACAAGAATTGCCATCTCATAATTTTTTATTTCCTTCTCCACTTTTGGAAAAATTTCTTCTTCTAAAAGCGGAATGAGCTTCTGAATATTTTCACTCTCGTTATATGTCGGTAAGATAACAACGGCTTTCATAAATAAATTCTAATTTCTTTCCCTAAAATATTCTATCAGTTTTTGTAGGCCTTCTTCTAGTGTAACTTTTGGTTCCCAAGAAAGCAATCTCCTAGCTTTTGATATATCCGCTCGACGCCTAAGAGGGTCATCTTTGGGCAAGTCCTCAGAATGCACAATTTCACTTTTTGAATTTGTCAGCTTTCTGACCATATCTGCATATTCCTCAACCGTAAATTCATATTCTGAGCCCAAATTAACAATTTCCCCCTTTAATCCGTCAATTGTCATAAGTTTGACAAGCCCATCAACCATGTCTGATACATAAATTAATGACCTTGTCTGTTTGCCGTCCCCAAAAATAGTAATCGGCTTGTCTTCTAAGGCCTGATTGATAAAATCAACAATCATCCTTCTGTCCTCTTTGAGCATATTTGGACCGTATGTATTAAAAATTCTGGCAATTCTTGCGTCCAAATCTTTCTCGCGGACAAAATATGCAACCAGTGTCTCTCCAAATCTCTTTGCCTCATCATATACAGATCTTGGTCCTGTTGTTGAGACATTTCCTCTATATTCTTCTTTTTGAGGATGCTCAAGCGGGTCCCCATATGTCTCTGAAGTTGAGCTGAATAAAAATCTGGAGTTATGCTTTTCGGCAATATTTAACATATTAAGTGTCCCTTGAGTATTTACCATCATTGTTTCCATGGGAAGTGCATGATATGACAATTTACTATGATGATTTGGAGAAGCAGGAGATGCCAAATGAAATACAAAGTCTACTCGCTCAGGTAATTTTTTGTCTAATTCCTCAAAGGATTTTGTAACATCATAGTCAATAAATGAAAAATTTGGATTTGAGAGAAGCGATGTAATATTGTCCTTACTGCCTGTTAGGAGATTGTCTACACAAATTACTTTTTTCCCATCATCAAGAAGTTTTTTGCAGAGGTTTGAGCCAATAAATCCTGCTCCTCCTGTAACTACTGCTGTCTGCATACCATTATTTTAAATCTTTTTCCCTTTCCAGGTCTGCCTTTACCATCATCTCAACAAGTTGGTTGAATTTGGTCTTAGGCTCCCAGCCAAGCACTTTTTTGGCTTTACTTGCATCTCCTATAAGAAGATCCACTTCTGCAGGCCTTACATGCTTTGGATGGTCAGAAATAACATATTTTTGCCAATCATCAATTCCTACTGCCTTAAAAGCGAGTTCAACAAATTCTTGTACGCTATGAGTCTCACCAGTTGCAACAACAAAGTCATCCGGCTCCTCCTGCTGAAGCATCATCCACATTGCCTCAACATAGTCTCCGGCATAGCCCCAATCTCTTTTTGACTCAAGATTTCCAAGCTCCAATTTATCTTGCTTACCTAAAGAAATTCTTGCAGCAGCGTTAGCTATTTTTCTTGTCACAAATTCTATTCCTCTTCTTGGCGACTCATGATTGAAAAGTATTCCAGACACAGCAAACATATCATAACTTTCGCGGTAATTGAGGGTAATATAATGAGCATAAGCTTTTGCAACACCATACGGACTTCTTGGATGAAATCTTGTTGTCTCCTTTTGGGGCACCTCAACTACTTTTCCAAACATTTCAGAGGATGATGCCTGATAAAATTTAATTTTTTTATTAACATTTCTTATTGCCTCAAGTACGCGCGTTGCACCAAGTGCTGTAAATTCTCCTGTAAGCACAGGCTGATCCCAAGATGCTTTAACAAAAGATTGTGCAGCCAAATTATAAACTTCATCAGGCTCTGAGGCACGGATTGCATCAGTTAAGGAGCTTTGATCCAGTAAATCCGCTGAGAGAAGCTCTACATCATGCACTATATGCTTGATATTCTCCATATTTGGAGTTGAGAGACGACGTACTGTACCAAATACTTTGTAGCCTTTTGAGAGAAGAAGCTCTGCCAAATAAGAGCCATCTTGGCCTGTAATTCCTGTAATAAGTGCGCTTTTTTGTGCCATAAATAAAAATGTCATCCTGAACTTGGTTCAGGATCCGGGTCCTTTTATAGAGATTCCGGATCAAGTCCGGAATGACACTATAAATTTTAAACCATCTTTCGCCAATAGTCCAGTGTATCTTTAAGTGTTACCTCAAGTGGAATTTCAGACTTCCATCCTGTAAGTGTACTAATTTTTGTATTATCCACTACAATTTCAGGAATATCTGAGGGTCTAAATTTTGCGGGATCGGATTCAGTCGTTATCTTAACTGCTGACAAAGAAACCAAAATATCAAAAATTTCCTGTATTGCATGGGACTTTCCAGATCCGATATTGTAGACTTCTCCCTTCTCACCTTTCTCCATAAGAAGCACGTATGCTTTGACCATGTCCCGTACGTCTGTAAAGTCTCTTTTTGCCTGCATATTTCCAACCTTCATAATAGGCTCTTTTAGTCCTTTTTCAACCTCGGCAATATATTTACAAAAGTCAGAGACAACAAATCCTGGAGCCTGTCTTGGCCCAACATGATTGAAAGGCCTAACACGTATTAAAGGCATTTTATAGGAAAGACTGTATTGAAAGGCCAAAAAGTCTTGGGCTATTTTTGACACAGAATAAGGGCTTGCAGGCCTGAGAGGAGTATTTTCATCAACAGGCAAATCCTCTGGAGTTACATATCCATACTCCTCAGCAGACCCAACTACCAAAACTTTTGTTTCTAGTAATTCCTGCTCTCTTAAGGTCTCAAAAAGATTTATTTCAACATCTATATTGCTATGGAAAGTACCAATCGGATCTTTAAAACTTTTAGGGACTGAGGCTTGTGCTGCCAAGTGAAAAATCCATTCAGGACGAACCTCAGATATTAATTTTTGAATTTGAGACTTATCCTCAAGATCTGCTTGGGAAAAATGAATAAAGTCTTTTACTGGTGATGACTCTTTGCTTTCCTCAGTTAGATATGTACCATAAATGTCGTAGTCATTAAGTGATAATAAATGCTCGGCAACATATCCTCCGACAAATCCCGACGCTCCGGTAATAAGTACCTTTTTCATTAGATTTATTCTAACACTTTTAAAAATTCCAGACAATCAATCTGATATAATTTTAGTGTGAAAGATTTTAAAATTGTTTTTATCCATGGATATACAGCATCACATTTAGCAGACTGGTATCCAAATATTTCAAAAGAGTTAGATCGACTCGGTATAGATTATGTTATTCCGGATTTACCGGGAGACAATCATCCTCATGCAAAAGATTGGTTAAACAAGTTGCACGATGTTATTTCCCAAAATAACAAACCACTTGTACTTGTTGGTCATAGTCTGGGGACACGAACCGCACTTTTGTATTTAGAAAAATATCACCCAAAAGTTGAGAAAATTTTTCTTATCGCTGCATTTGCAAATAGGATGGAAAATGCCCAAAGAAAAGGTGGAGATGCTTACCCTGATTTCTTTACTTATAAAATAAATCTAGAAGAAATAAAACCTTTGGTGGGCAAATTTATTGTCATACATTCAGTAAATGATAATTCAATTCCGTATGAGCAAGGGGTTGAGATTGCAAAAGATTTAAATGCTGAATTAATAACTTATAAAGATAGATACCACTTTAGTGATCCGGAAAATTCGCCGTTTATTTTAGAAAAATTAAGAAAAGAGCTAAATTTTTAGACATAGCTGAAGATTCCTCATTACATTTGAAATGACAATCAAACACGGATAAATTTTGTTGGTTTTAGTTTTATCTTCCAACCCCAATGTAGGTAAAGCCTAAGGAGCGCATATATTCTGGCTCGTAGATATTTCTGCCGTCAACCATGACTGGAGACTTCATGAGTGATTTAAGCTTTTTAACATCAAGCTGTTTGAATTCATTCCATTCAGTCATCACAACCAAAATATCTGCATCTTTTGCCACATTATAGGAATTATCAACAAATTCGAGATTTTCAAATTCAGGGAATCTTTTAGCCCCAACCATTCCTATTGGATCGTATGCCTTAACTTTTGCACCGTCTTTAAGAAGCTCAGGAATTACTGTCCTTGACGGGGCATCGCGCATATCATCAGTATCTGGTTTGAAGGTAAGACCCAATACACCGATCGTTTTGCCCTTAACCTGACCATCAAGTAACTTTTTAACCTTTGCCGTAACAGAATGCATTGCTTCCTTATTGATTGCCTCAACATCTTTGAGCAATTTAAATTCATATCCATTCTGCTCAGCAATTGCAATAAGTGCTTTAACGTCTTTAGGGAAACAACTTCCACCGTATCCTGCACCTGCATTGAGGAAGTATCTTCCGATTCTCTTATCAAGTCCTATTGCTTCCAAGACATCAGGTCCATTTGCTCCAACTTTTTCAGAAAGCATTGCAATAGCATTAGCAAAGCTAATTTTTGTCGCAAGGAATGCATTGGAAGCATACTTTATCATTTCTGCTGTCGGGACATTGGTAAGTACAACTTTACTTCCACCATTTCCTTCAATGATAGGCTTATGCAATTCAATAAGCATATCTTCAGCTTTTTTTGTGTCAGTACCTATAACTACGCGGTCAGGATGCTGCGTGTCCCCAATTGCCTGTCCTTCTCTTAAAAATTCAGGACATGATGCAATGTCAAAATCAACACCGGATGGTTTTACTTTCTCTATTATTTCCTTTACCTTATAATTTGTCCCAACAGGCACTGTGCTTTTAGTAATAACCACAGTATATCCGTCTAAATTACGGCCAATTTCCTCTGCAACTTGAAAAACAACCGACAAATCTGCCTCACCTGTCTTTTTTGGCGGTGTTCCAACGGCAATAAATACAACATCAGACTCAGGAATTGCGGGTTTGTAATCAAGAGTAAATAATAGACGTCCTGCTTTTACATTTCTAACAACTAATTCTTCAAGACCTGGCTCATAAATTGGAAGGATACCTTTTTTAAGATTTTCAACTTTTTCAGGAGTATGACCGATCACCCAAACTTTATTTCCTAAGTCGGCAAATACAGCAGCTGTAACAAGTCCTACATATCCGTGTCCTAAAAAAGTAATTGTCATATAAATTAAACTAAGGTCAGACTTTAAGTTGTTTTTTTATTTCCTCCAAACCTTCTTCAAAAGTTTTGAGACCAACACCTAAGGATTTTATTTTATCATTATTCATGGATAAATCAAATGGTCTTTTAGCTTTTCCGGCAAAATATTCACCTCTTGTTGTTTTACCAATCAAATTGGTATCAAACCCAAACTCCTTAGCAATCAACATTGCCGCCTCATATGGAGTCAAAGCGCTAGCTCCTGTGGCATGAAAAATTCCTTCCTTATCTGTTGATATTAAAGTATCAAAAACACCTGCCAAATCATCTATAAAAGTAGGACAAAATAAATGATCTTCAATTGCTTTTATTTCAAGACCTTGAGAAAGTCTATTTTTAATTGCCCGCATAAAATCATTTTTCTCAAATTCAGCACGATAAGGATAGGCAATTCTCAAAATAACCCAAGGGATATTAGAAGTCTTTATTTTTAGCTCTCCCTCATATTTTGTTTTTGCATACCAATTCACTGGATTTGGATTGTCTTCTTCGCTATATCCTTCCTTTGGGGTATTTTCTCCATCAAAGACAAAGTCTGTTGAGACATAGATAACTTTTTTACCCGTTGCCTCAGCTGCTTTTACAACATTTTCCACTCCCAAAACATTTATTTTCCACGCATCACTTTGTTCTCCCAAATTTTTCTGCTCTTCTGCGCCGTCAACATTTGTATAGGCAGCCATATGTATAACCCACTTAGCATCAGAAGCCTCCAAACGCTTCAAAAGAGAACCTGAATCAGATATATCTGTCCCTGTCTTTCGGGATATATCTTCAAATTCATATTTATCCGCTAAAAGCTCAACAATTCGTGAACCAACAAGTCCTGATAGTCCTGTTCCAATTATTTTCATATTCATATTTCCAAAACTCACTTTGTAAAATAATTAAATCTACACAAAACAATATCTTTATCGTGAGAAGTTCTCGACTTCGCTCGAATAATATCGCTATATTTTCCCCATCAAAGGCAGTGCAAATGATTGCTCCAAGTATTCAAAATATTTTAAAATGACAGTCCTATGATCAAATGCAAAGTCATCTTCACTTGGTAAATTACTTTTCCCAAACCATTCAATATTTATTATTTCATCATCATGAGAAAAATTACCTTCCCCAACTTTTACCAAATAAATAAAATCAACATTTTGTCTGTCTTCTTTTGGACGATTTGGATTATCATTTATATGAAATAATCTCTCTATTTCCCCATCCATTCCTGTCTCTTCTTTAAGTTCTTTAAGTACACATTCTTCAATTGTTTTGTCTCTTTCCATAAATCCACCCGGTACAGTCCATGTATTTGGTCTGCTATATTTTGAAGATCTTTTTACAAGGAGAATTTGTCCTTTATCATTGTATGCAATTGCTCCGACTGTTATGTGTCTTAGTCCAGGACTCGCAATATTTCCATTTTCAAAAGTACAATTTATCATAAATAATAATCTTAAAACTGTCATCCTGGCATGTCCAGGATCAGACAGTTTTTTTTATTAAATCTTTATATAGGTCTTCAAATTTGGGATTATTTTCTCTAATCATTTGTAATTTATCCCATCTATTCATATCCTTTATTTGTTTTTCTCGAATAATTGCTTGAAGTTGCCCTTCTATAACTTCATAATAAACAAGCTTATGTAAATGATAACGTTTTGTAAAACCTTCAATAACTTCACTTTTATGTTGATTAACTCTTAACAATAAATTATCTGTAACCCCAGCATAGAGTGTTGGTCTATGATTTGCCATAATGTAAACATACATTTGTTTCATAAACCGATTCTGGAGTCAGCACATTGTGCTTCCCCAGAATGACAAAGTTAAATATTTTCAAATAATACAATTTAATAATTTATCTTTCTTCGTATTGCTTTTTATAGTAATCCTGATAATTCCCACTTTTTACATCTTTCCACCACTTTGTATTTTCTTTGTACCAATCAACCGTCCTAGACAGCCATTCTGAAAATTCATATTTTGGCTCCCATCCCAATTCATGGTTTATTTTACTCCAGTCGATTGCATATCTTCTATCATGCCCAGGTCTGTCTTTTACAAATTCAATGTAGGATTCATCTTTTCCAAGTAGTTTTAAGATTTCTTTGACAACTTCCAAATTATTTATATCTTTTGCATCTTTTCTTAGTCCCCCAACACAATATGTCTCTCCGCTTTTCCCATCTTGTAACACCCTTTCAATTGCTCTTGCGTGGTCTTCAACATAAAGCCAGTCCCTAACATAAAGTCCATCACCATAAACAGGTACTTTTTTGTCTTCCAAAAGATTGGTTATGGCAAGTGGAATCATTTTTTCGGGAAAATGATAGGGACCGAAGTTATTCGAGCAATTGGTAATTGTAAATGACAGACCAAAAGTATCACCATATGCTCTAACCAAATGATCGGATCCTGCTTTACTTGCCGAATACGGACTATGAGGATTGTAAGGAGTATTTTCATTAAAACGATCATTTGAATCTAATTCAAGTGCACCAAATACTTCATCCGTACTCACATGATGAAATCTTTTTACATTTGCTTTTATTGCCTCGTCCAACAAGACCTGGGTCCCCGTAACATTTGTTACTACAAAACTTGCCGGGTCCATAATAGACCGATCTACGTGAGACTCTGCCGCAAAATGGACTATAACATCTATCCCCTCCATTGCCTTTTCTACTTCTTGGGGACTTGTAATATCTCCTTTTACAAAAAAATAATTGGGGTTATTTTGCACTTTGACCAAATTTTCTAAATTACCAGCATAGGTTAATTTGTCAAAATTTACTATCTTATCATCCGGATGATTTTTCATCCAATATAAAATAAAATTTGAGCCGATAAATCCGGCACCTCCTGTAACTAAAATTTTCATAAGATAAAAACCTTAATCCCCTTAATACTTTATACTAACTACTTTATTCTAATCTACAGCCTCTTCTGCTGTTTTAGCTTATCAAGTAGTAGTATACCAGCAACAACCGGTGCTTTGCGAATTTCACCAGTCAAAACCTTATTAACTGCCTCAATAAGTGGCATTTTTATCACATTTATATCTTCTGTTTCTTCAGGATTTGCTTTTTTCATTTCTAAATCTTTTGCCAAAAATAAATAAACTGTTGCATTAAGTGAGCTTTTTGCAAGCTCTAGTCTTGAAAATTCTTCCCATTGTCCGGCAATTATGCCTGTTTCCTCCTTTAATTCTCTTTGTGCAGCTTGAAGAGGATTTTCTCCATCCTCAATTGTACCTGCCGGAACCTGCATAACAATCTCCTGTGTATTGTAGCTATATTCAGTTGCAAAATACAATTCATATTTTGGAGTTATGGGGAAAATAAAGACAACAGGTTTTTTCTCAACAACATGATGCGTTACACTTTTACCATTTGGCAGACCAATTTGAAGCTCGTTAACATGAAAAAGATGTGCCTTAAGAATAGTTTTTGAAGAAAGAATTTTTTGGTGCTTATCACTCATACCAATATAGGAGCAAATTATTTGAGTTCTCCGCTTTTTACTTTTCCTTCAACAAGATTGTTGGCGCGAAGCAACTCGTCATAAGAAGTACCTGCATCAATCCACCAATCCAAAATACTACATTCCATTGATCCCTCACTTACATACTGGTTATTCAAATCTGTTACTTCCATTTCCCCCCTTTTTGAAGGTGTTAACTTTCTTATCCTGTCAAAGACCGTATCGTCATACATATAAATACCTGTTTGGGCAATATCAGACTTTGGATTTTGAGGTTTTTCTTCAATAGATATTACTTTGCCTTCCTGATCCATTTCAATTACTCCATACTGACCCGATTCCGTTGGCATATGCATTCCAAAGACCATTGCTCCTTTTTCTCTCTTTTCAAATTTTTCAACATCTTCCTTTAGAGAGTATCCAAAAATCCCGTCTCCCAAAAGCACAAGCAATTTGTCTCCCTTTGCAAAATCCTCTGCAAGAGCAATCGCCTCAGATATACCTCCAGGCTTATTCTGCACAGTGTAATATAAGTGAAGTCCGAACTCGTCTCCTGTCTTTAGAAGGCTAGCAAATTGACCTGCATGGTCGGGGGAAGAGGAAATAAGGACTTCTTTTATGCCTGCTCTTGCCATGGATTCAAGCGAGTAGTAAATCATGGGTTTGTTGTAGACAGGCAGAAGGTGTTTGTTGGTAACAAGAGTTAGAGGTCTAAGACGTGTAGCGAGTCCTCCTGCTAAAATAAATCCCTTCATAATAACAATTAATATAATCTATTGACAAAAAAAAT
>DASVCQ010000002.1:0-13359 GCA_036381535.1 Patescibacteria group bacterium
ATTTAAAATCTCAGGAACTTTATTCTCTTCCACAACTGGTGCATATATTTTCACATGGGAAAGTGCAGTAATTCCGTCCAAGAAAAAATAATTTTCCTTATTTTTGGCTAAATTTACAGCAATATTTATTGCTTTTGTCTCAACATCTTTTGGTAGTCTAAAAGCAATATTAATTCTTATCATATGTTTGTATTTAACAAATTCTCTGCTAATTCTAGAGCTTCAGAATAATTATTTGTTTCCATAAATTTTTGTCTCATGTCCGATGCTCCTTCAAACTCTGACAAGTAAATCTTGAAATACTTTTTAAGAATTTGATAATTCTTCTTTTCTCTCCAAATTTTTTCATACAATTCAACATGTTTTTTTAGTAGCTCCAAACGTTCTTTAACACTTTTTTGGGAAGGATCTACTCCTGCAAAAAGCCATGGGTTATGAAATATTCCGCGTCCAATCATAATTCCATCCAACCCATATAGCTCCACTTTTTCTTTTGCCTCAGTCAGACTCATAACATCTCCATTTCCAAAAATAAGTGTATCTTTACTTACCTCATCCCGCATTTTCACAACTTTTCCTATTTCATCCCAGTGTGCAGGGACTTTAGACATTTCAGAGACTGTCCTGCCGTGAATTGTAATAAGCGGTAAATTCTGAGTTAGCAAAAATCCTATCCATTCCTCAGTCTGAATTTTACTAAATCCAAGTCGAGTCTTAACAGATACAGGTAAATTACCCGCTCCGCCTCTTGTTGCATCAATTATTTCTTTAGCTAAGTTATGATTTTTTATCAAAGCACTACACGCGCCGTGTCTTGTAACATCTCTTTGCGGACACCCCATATTTAAATCAATTCCATCAAATCCCATCTCTAAAATTCTTTTTGCAGCCAGGTAAAAATTCTCTGGAGTTACTCCCCAAAGTTGTGCTATAAGAGGTTTTTCATTTTTCCCAAATTTTAGTCTCTGACTCACTTTCTTATCACCTAAAGAATTCATTCCATCAACATTGGTAAATTCTGTAAAGTACACATCAGGTTTGCCCGTAAAATTTATTATTTGTCTAAAGACTGTATCTGTCACATCCTCCATTGGGGCAAGAGAAAAAATAGGTTTGGGAAGTGTCTCCCAGATAGACTTCATAGCCTCAATTATATCATGAATGAGTCAGATATCTGCAAATATCTAATTAGTCTTATTCACCTGGTTTTTGAGGAGATTTGGGGACTAATACATATCCAAATGAGTCTGCTAAACTTGAGATATTATTAAGATCTTTGCGTGTTCCTTCTCCCGCTGCTAATCTTTCTTCCAAAGTCCTTTCAGGTCTTGGTTCGGGGGCTATAGCATCTAAAATAGTTCTCTGATCTGGTGTAAGTGTTGCTCCAAATTGATCTTCAAGTCTTTTTCTGGCTTTATATCTTTCCGCAGGGTCTGTAGTTGATGCAAGGCTTGATACCATACTATCTGTCAATACAGGATCAAGTTTGACCGCATTCTTAATATCTTCAGGTAATCCTCCCACACTTCTCAATTCATTATCATAAGCATCAAGTTCTGCTTGTGTTCTAATTGAGAGAAGCCTTGGGTAATCAATTTTTGGCGATGTAATTTCGCTAAGGAGCGCGTTTCTGTCTTCATCCTCAATATCTGCTTTTGCAAGTTCTTGTCTGACATTATTTCTCCAATCTTCAACGCTCTGTCCTGCTTCTCTAGTAATAGTCCTTGCTCTGGCAATATGCTCTCTATCAGTCAAAGGATAAAGTCTATCCGCCAGACTATCAAGTCTTGCCTGCTTTTCTGCATTGCCGCCCACATCAGTACCAAATGTACTCTCTAGTTGCTGTCTTGCATATTCGTTACGCGTTAATCCTCCTGTCTTATTTTCTGCAATCGCCTTATCAATAGTATCCCTAACTTTTTGTAATCTATCATCAGCCCCTTTAATTCCTCCTTCAGAATTTGGGTTGAGAGAATATATAACGGCAGCATTATCCGCAGTTGCGGCAAGTGCTGCAGAAAGATAAGGTTCTCCACGATTTATATCTGTTTGAAGTAAGGCTTGCCTACCGGCTGCTTGATCCAAAACATCTTCACTACTACCCAACGTCAATGCACCATCAAGATGTGTTTCGCCTCTTGGTACTTGAAAATCAACAAGTGAGGGATCTGTATTTAAGCCCATACTTGCAATAAGTCCTTCTCTTTCACTAGTAGTCAAACCATTTATTTTATTGTAATTTGCCTGAGATACTTCTACTGTTTTTCTCTCTGTTGACTCTACAGCCTGTTGTGCTTCTTTATCTGGAATTTTTACTCCCTCAACAGCAATTTCTTGAGCAACGTGTCTAAACTCTTCTTTACCTACATAAATTGTTGGAACTTTTCCATTTTCAAAGGCACCTTTGTCTTCCAAATCCAAAACTTGCCTCAGTCCTTGCCTCATTCTCTTAGCAGCAGCATCTTCTGCCCCTTTCCCTGTCAGATCAGATTTTCTTTGTACATCAACTACTCTATATTGTTTGTCTGTCCTGTATGCAGAAGAATTTTCTATTTTAGAAGAAGCATCAAACCCAATACTGTCTTCTGGAATTACTTGAGTATCATTACCATTCTCACTTGCCTTGGCAAGCAATGCGTCTCTTTCACTAACACTATAATCTACAGTAGGTAGTCCCAATGCTCGAAGCTGATCCGTATATGTTAGGGGGTCTTTGGATGCTGACATGACTGTCTCTGCAATTGCTTCATTTTGAGAGCTGGGTCTTCCCTCTCTTGGCAAATCAACCGTAGATACGCCACTTGCATTAGTTGTCAATTTACCTTTTTCTGTTAGGTTATATCCAATAAAATCAAAAGTTAGGTCTTTTTGATCTGTATCCACAGGCTTTACACGACCTTGCGCATCAATTTGTACTTTATTTCCATCAACTGAAGTAACTACAACTAAAGATACAGATCCATCTGACTCTTTTTTAACAACTACATTGCGGCTGTTATCATTATCAAAATTCTCATTTTTTTCTGTATTTCGACTATCTCTGGCATCCTTAAGAGCAGCAAGTTGGACTTCCTCAAGAAGTACTCCTAGTTGTCTTGCCTGATCCGCGTTAAGACCCATGGCTGCAACATCTAGTGGTTGTTTGGTCCCGTCAGCGCCCAAAAATTCTGCCTGTACTCGGTCTTTGGCTAGCGCAAGAAGAGCTGCTCTTTGCTCAGGTCTGACATTCTCTACTCCCTGGTCCAAAACTGCAACCATTCTATCCTCAGGTGTAATTGCAGCTCGGGCTTTTGCTTCAGCATTCATTTCTGCTGCTTGTCTCCAAGCAGTTGCGAGAGGATTTTCTCTAATGCCTGATTTTACTCTACTTACAGCATTACCAATTCCTGTTACAAAAAGTCTTGATTTGGGCTTGGAATTATCTGGTTGATCTTGTCCTCCATCTTGCGCATCTGCCAAAACGTCTGGCTCTATTGCTGTTTGAGGAGTATCTGCAGCACTTACATCTGCCATATCTGCCGCTTGTACAGGTTCTGAGGTATGTGTAGGTTCTGTAGTTACTGCAGGGGCTGCTCCATCAGCACCAGCCGCATCATGTGTGTCCGTGTCACCAGGAGTTACAACACTTGCCAAAGATGCCAAATCCGGTGCTTTTGTTGCAGCATCATGAGCAGCATCTGCTGCTAAAGTATCTGGAGCTTGTTGAGTTGGTTCTGATGCTGGTTGTGCTGCAGTAGGAGGTGCTTCCGTTGCCGTAAGACTAGAAACCGCAGGATTTGCATGAGATGCCTCAATTGCTGCTTGTGACAGCGCTGGAGTTGTTGGTGCATCGGGTATATTTGGCATATAAATAGAATATGGGTTTTTCTATAGATCTGTCAAGTATTAGTATTAAATTTCTAGCTGAAATTCCTTTGTAATAACGGTTATTATCTCCTGTGTTGGAAATCCCATAACGTTGTCATAATCACCTTCTATCTTAGAAATAAACTTTTCTCCAATGTCTTGTATCCCATATGCGCCGGCTTTATCCAAATATGTATTTTTGTCCAGATAATTTTTTATCATACTTTTTGTTAATTTTTTAAAATATACATTTGTCACAACAGGCTTTGAAACAACTTTTCCATTCTTTCCATCAATTATGGTAAATCCGGTTACTACTTTTTGCATTTTTTCACTTTGAAAAAAAAGCATTTCTTCAGCATCTTTTCTATCTTTTGGTTTGCCAATGTATCTTCCGTTAAGCACAACAAATGTGTCTGCAGCAAGTATTATGTCCTGAGGATGCCTTTTTGCTACTTCTTCTGCTTTCCCAAGACTTAATTCGACAGTCAACTCTTCGGGCGTTTTGTCAAAATCAAAATATTCCTTAAAATTGCTAGAATCAACAATAAAGGGAATGTTGAGTTTTTTTATTAATTCTTGTCTTCTGGGAGAAGACGACGCGAGTACAATTTGTCTCATATCTCGTATTATAACAGACCAATAATCAGAATTTACTAAAATACTTCTTTGTTATATAATTTTTACATACTGCCAAGTTGAAGGAATTACCTGCCGACCTAGCTCAACGGTAGAGCAGCGGTATCGTAAACCGCAGGTTAAGGGTTCGATTCCCTTGGTCGGCTCAAAAATTATGCGCTCACGTCTTTCAAGATCTGCTGAAAAGAAAACAAAAAAGCAACTCTATTTATCAATTGTGGGAATAGTAGCTGTTATATTTTTGCTTTTTAAATTTGGCATTCCGGCACTTGTCAATTTTAGTTTATTCCTGTCAAGCTTTAATAAATCGTCAAATAGCACATCTGCTGCTGATACAGCAAAAAACGTTATTATTCCACCAGTACTCAACCAGGAATTTACAGCAACCAATAGTGCAAGCATTAACGTTAACGGAACCGCCCAACCCAACCAGACAATTCAGCTTTATGTAAATGACGATTTGGTAAATACAACTGAGTCAAAAGATGATGGATCTTTTCATTTTAACGACGTTTCTCTATCTCAACAACAAAATACTTTAAAGGCAAGAGTAAAAAATAATGATAAATTTAGCGATTTTTCAGACCCTATTCTTATTTCCTACATATCAAAAGCTCCTGATTTGACAATAGATTCACCATCAGATGGCCAACATTTTTCCTCCGACCAGGGCAATATTCAAGTTAAGGGTAAGACCAGTCCCGACGCAAGAGTTACCGTTAATTCTTTTTGGGCTATTGTAGATGGGAACGGTAACTATTCCTATACTCTCCATCTTCAAAATGGAGATAATCAAATTGATGTTGTCTCAACCGATGCCGCAGGAAATAAAACAGAAAAACAAATAAAAGTTAGTTATTCTCAATAATCCCAAGAAGAAGCCACATCCAAAGCATCAGAGGTGGATAAAAAAGTCCATTTACAAAAAAACTCCCTGCACTTAGTCCTAAAAATGAAGCTATACCCAATGCTTTATAACTTTGGCTTTGATTTTGCAAAATTTTATAATGTTGAAAAATCATATATAAAAACGCTAAAAATCCGCTGACTCCCACTGTTGCTAGTATAAAGAGAAAGCTATTGTCTGCACCCGAATTCCCATGACCCTCATCTGAGACGGATTTGATAATTCCATGTCTATATTGTGCATAGGAATAGGTATTAAATCCTACTCCAAAAAGTATATTATCGCTCCAAACAGTTAAAGCATTTTTTGCATTTGTTAGCCTTTCCTGAGTTGATGTAGTTCTAAATAAATTTGTGCCTTCACTTCTTCCTCCCGTCCAAATGAAAAATAATCCACCTATAACAGACATACAAATGAGACTATATAGCACAAATTTTTTCCTGCCCAAAATATAAAATAAGCTGCTAAATCCAATTACTAATGCAAAAAGTGAAGATCTTGAGTATGTAAGTAGTATAGAAATAAAAGTAATTATTGTTATACAACCAAAAATAAATTTGAAAATACGATTTTTTGCTGTCCAAAGTAATGTAAATATAAAAAGCATAAATAAAACTAAAAATAAGCCAAAAAAATTTGGATCAAGAAATGTCCCAAACATTCTGTATAAATGTTCGTCCCAACCGCCATAATATAAATTTCTAAGTGAAGGATAAAAGAAGAATTGAATTATTCCTGATACTACCATGCATGTACCTGTAATTATCATCCCAATCTTTATGATTCTTTTTTCTTTCATTTCCAGATTTATTGCCACAAAAAAAACATAACCATATAGAATAAATCTCAGTAAATACAAAATTCCAACTAATACTTGTGATTGTGGTATATAAAAAGCCGCCAAAAATAATGAAAAGAATGCACAACCTAAGAATAAGAAAAAACTTTTCCAAATAGTTGTAATTTTTATTTTTCTTTGAAGAAATTCCTTTACCAGGGTAACAGTTACAAAAATAAAAACAGAAATATCCAGAAGACTAAATGCTATCTGTGAATAGATTGAGATTCTCGTTAATTCACCAAGAGAAAAAGAAAAAAATAAAAATATTAGGGAAAAAATTAATATCGCCATAATCCTTCCGGTGCCTGATAAAGACTTACACCTGTTGTCTTATTAAAGTAGATTAAATTCCAATAAGCAAACCTTTCAGGCTTTTGGGAATTTAGTACAGCAACATAATTAATTATGTCTCCTTTTTGAACCCAAGATGAATCTATATACGGAAAATCTACATAGTATAAATTATGAAAACCGTACAAGAGTACTTTTTCATTTGATTTTATATTTTTGGCAAAGTATCCATCTATATCATAAAAGTCTCCTAAGTTAAAAGCCAAATTTTTTGACAAGAAATTTGCTTTTGTTTCACTACCCAAAATAACCGGTACAAATTTGTAATTTGCAATAAGTCTATACCCAATTGAGACAATTGATAAAAATAGAATTGACAAAATAAAAATTTTTCTCCAACTTTCAGATAAAATAGTTAAAAGATATACAACTAATATCGTAAATATTGGCAGAAAAGCCAAAATAAATCTTCCGCCACCCATTTGGGGCGTTACATACCAAGTTAAAAAACTAACTAGTGATAAAATTAAAATTTCGGGTATTTCTCTTCGTAAACTTTTCCAATGAATAAAAATAAATGGAATAGAAATTAAATAAATAGGATTAATAGGATCGGCTGAAATAACAAATGTTGACCAAATAGAATTTATAAAATGCAGAGGGTTTAGTGTCTGAAAAAAATTCAAACGTCCGACTGATAAAAATGGACTAAAGATTGGATAAAAAGGGTTTCCTGTATGCACATAGGAGAAAACAAACCAAGGCAAGGGAATAAGGAAGGCAAGACACACAAAAATAAATGTTCTTTTAAATGTTTTTACAAATGGCAAAGTCTTAAAATCAAAAATTAAAAACATGAAAGCATAAATAATTACGTTTCCAAACGCCAAAGTTTTGGTAGCAAAAGTAAGTCCGCTTAAAAGTCCTGTCTTTATTAAATCCTCTTGTTTTTTTGATTTTGTCCAATTAAGGAATGACCAAAGCGTCATAATTTCAAAAAATGTTCTGGACAAATCAATATAGGCAGTGACTGATTCCCAACCAACTACCAAACTGCTATAAAAAATGACTGGTGCAATTATTGCAATCGTTGGAGTAAAATACCTTCTGGCAACTTTGTATAGAGCAATACAACAAAGTATTCCAAATAAAAAATGGATGAATTTAGGAAAAATACTGGATCCAAATGAAAGCCCTGAGACATAAAGCATCTCTGTCAGCTTAGGCATATCAGAATATAAAAGAGTTCCACCGGGCACATGAAAAATTGTATGATATTGAAGATATAATTTAGGAAGAGTTAAGTGATACCAAAGTGCATCAAATCCGATTTCCGGACCTAGCACACCAATAAGATTGACTAATGCTTGAATAAAAATAATTAATACACAAAGAAGAAAAAATAAGGAGTATCTTTGGAATCGGAATTCTTTAAAAAAAATTAAAAATCTATTTCGATAAATAAATATAAAAGCACCCCAATAAAGAAGTGTTAAAGCAATCACAAAAGGGTAAAACAAAACCCCAATTATTCCTAAAAGGAAAATTATATAAGAAAAAATTCCAATGCTAAATGCTAATACAAACATATATGCCCTCTGCAAAGTAAATAAATAATATAACTAACTAAAATTGCGACAAACCAGAGCGAAAGAGATATATTTATTATTTGTTTTTTTGTAATTGCCATAATTTCCCCCTTACCAAAAATGAATGCATGCTCATAAGAATTGCCAAAACAAATCCTACTGTCCCGTCCATAAATCCTTTTCTAAAAATATAATTTTGTAAAAATTTTGCTTTGGGATAAAGAATAATGTCATACCAATTAACTTTAACTTTTTTTTCAAAAAGCTCTTGGGCCCTTATTGTGGTATAGAAATTAATTTCCTTTAAAAATTCGGCAATTGTTAAATGAGGATAGTGAAATAGTGTATTTTCTAAATTCCCTACTTCACCTTTTACTTTCCAAGTCTCATGTACTTTACCCATCCATTCCCCCGAATCTTTTTTTGCCAGTCTTAATATCCAATTACTGCCATTCTCACCATGTTTTATAACTTTTCCCCACATTATATCTTGTCTTTTGACAAAATAGCCGTCTAGGTTATTCCCACTTGTTATTTTTGACAATATCTCACTTGCAAGTTGCTTTGAAACTTCTTCATCGCTGTCAACAAAAAATATCCACTCACCACTTGCTTTGGAAAGACCAAAATTTCTTTGAGCAGAAAAATTTCCATTCAAATCTCTTTTGAAGATCTTTGCATTATATTTTTTTGCTACCTCAAGCGTATTGTCATTTGAATTATCGTCAATAGTTATTATCTCATCAGCAAAAAGAACAGACTTAAGTGTCCTATCAATTTCTTTCTCAGAATTTTTAGTGAGTACAATAATAGATAACCTCATATTTTAATTGTAGTGGATTATAAAGACAAATTACAACAAAAACTTCAAGCTAGTTATTGCTCTAATAGTATTAATGGGACTAGCTTTAAAAAATAATAAGGTTTGAAAAAAAACAAACAAAACATTAGGAATTCTTTTTGACCCTTTGAAATATTTTTTTCCAAATAAAGCAGCACTTTTAATTTGGTTATAAATTGATAGTTTAGACATTTTTCCGGCTGATTTACTAAGTTCGTGTTGAATAACAACTTGTGGATATACCTTTATTCCAAATCCTGCTTTTTTTGCCCTAAGACAAAAGTCTACATCTTCATAATAAAGAAAAAATCTGTCGTCAAATAATCCAATTTTTTCAAAAACTTTTCTTTTAATAAGCATGCAGCATCCGGAGACATAGTCTATTTTAGACGAAATTTCCACATTTTTATCCGAAATTTCTGTATGATAAGTCTTTCCAAATGGCATAGTTATATGTCCACCTAAGTCAGATGTTTTTTTACCATCTTTTTCAAAAGAAATTCTCGGAGCAACTATACCTATATTCTTATCATCTAGCATTGGAGCCAAAACTTTTAGAACAGATTTGTTTATTTTTGTATCATTATTTAATAGCATCACACTATCCATTTTTTTATAAAGGCTGTATCTAATTCCTTTATTAACTCCACCGGCAAAGCCCAAATTTTTTTCATTGTTAATAACAACAACATCAGAAAGTCCAGGAAAATCTTTTTTGGACAAAATACTTGTTGTATTATTTACAATAATTAAAGAAAACTTCTCTGTTTCAAAATTCTTTAGACTCCTGACACATTTTTGTGTTACCGAAATATCTCCAAAATGTAAAATTACTATACTTATTTTCATGTTAAAAAATTAAGAATGAATCACTGACTATTCCCTTAGGGGTTTTATACTTTGACATTTTTGAATATCCACAAGCGTACCAATTACTAAGACTAATAAGTGTTATTTCTTTTTTTAAATTTGATAAATGTATTTTGTGGAATTCACAAATTTCGGGAAATTTATAGCTTCCATAAGCCTTGTCACTTTTTAGACCATATAAATCCCCATTATCCTCACCAAAATATGACAAATAAATTGTTCCTATATTTTTTTCTTTTGCATAAGGATATACATCATTTAGGCTTTGTCCCCAGTCCATGTTGCTGTCTACGAGAATTTTGTATCTTTCATTAGGATATCCTGCAAATTCATTGGCAAAGGATATAAAATGAGGAAAAGAATTCAAAGTTCCTAATACATACCAAAGTAAAAGTGCTGAAAAAAGAATTTTTCTGACAAGTGATTTTTGCCATACATCATAACTAAAACCTCCAAAAATAACTATAAAGGGATACGCAGGAAGAACATATCTGACAAGAGGCGGTAAATGAAATAAAAATGAACCAATAAGTATACTAATTAATGGAATTAGAAGAATAATTCCTTTATTTCTATTTTTCTTTTCGTGAAAAATTGCAAATAAACCCACAATAAAAAAAATAATAAGAGGTATTGGAAGTTTGATAAAAAGATTAAAAGGCATCAAATACCATTGATTCTTTTGCAATACATAAGTTGTTTGACTTTCAACTCCACGTATTGCGTTATTTTTAAGAGTAGCTATAAAATCTCCCAAAGGAAGCGGTAAATTTTTGCCGGTTGTAACAAGATTAAACAACAATTTATTGTTATGCATCTTTGCATAAGTTAGAAGTTTTTCAGAAATTCTACTCGCATCTTTTCTTTCCTTAATAACTACATGGAAATTAAAAAAGTACGCCGACCATATTACAAATAGTGTTACAATGCTAAAAGTAAATAAAGGCTTAAGAAATTTCTTGCTAAAAATTACTTTTATTTTTTTATCATATAAAAGGAATAAACAAGAGCTTAAAAAGAAAAATGGCAAAAATGTTATTTTTGATGCTATAGAAATGCCAGTCGCAACAGCAAAAAGCAGATTGTCTTTTAAGGTATATTTCTGAAGAAGTTTTACTCCCAAAATAAAAACTATAAATGAAAATAGTGTAACCCCAATGTCCATAGTTACATAATGACTGTTTGCAAGAATTGTTGGCTCAAGGGCAAAAAGCAATGAAGTAAAGTATGCACTTCTCTCGTCTAAAAATTTTCTAACAAAATAAAAAACTCCAATCAAAAGACCTGCTCCCAAAAAAATCATCATCAGGCGACCAGCAAAGGGATTTTCCTGCGCAAAATTAGGACTTGTATAAAATTTGCCGGTAAATATATAAGGAAATACTCCAATTTCTCTTGTTAAAGGAGGATTGTATGGATCTATATCAAAAGTATGATTAAGCACGGCATTCCTTCCCTCCCGGAAATCAACTATTTCATCGTAAGTAAGTGACTCTTTCATTGCACTTATAATGGAAATTACTACAAAGAAGACTGTTAACAAAGAAATAAATATAAATGGTATATACTTTTTCATAGTAGTGACTGATATAAATTTTCTAATTTTTTGGCAATAACTTTTGTATCATGAATTTTAAGCGCTCTTTCACGTGCTTTTTTTGAAAAGAAAAGTCTTTTTTGAGTACTTAAAATGAATTCTTTAATAGACTCTTTTAGTGAATAAAAATCCCCAGGCCCAATAATCAATCCTGCTTCTCCAAGATTCTCTGGAATTCCTCCGCTAAATGTTGTAACAATAGGAAGACCTGATGCTTGAGCTTCCAAAAGTGCAGTACAATATTGTTCTTGATATGTGTCCGTTGGCTTACTTGGTGCCAAAAAGATATCTGCTTTTCTATATTCCTCCGGCATTTGAGTGTATTCTAAATTCTTATGAGTAATAATTCTATCAATACTCAGTTTCTTCTCCAACATCAACATATTTATCTTTTCTGATCCATCCCCAACAATTGTGTATTTCAAATTAAAATCTTTTAAATCCTTGTCCAAATTCAAGAGCTTTATTGCATATAAAATTTCGTATACTCCCTTATATTTTTCAAGTCTTCCCGCAAACATTATAGTTAGATTTTTTTTATTTGATACTCCATTTTTGCCTGGATAAAAAATTTCTGTATTAATCCCATGGGAAATTACAGTTATCTTTTTTTCATCTGCGCCTTCCAAAATAAGTGTATCTTTTGTCCTTTGAGTTAGAGCAATCATATGATCCAAATTTTCTCTTGCATTTCTTTTTAATTCTTTTCTGCCCCAAATTCCTTCATTATTAAATGGTATATTCTCAAGTACTGTTGCAATAACTTTTTTTACATATCCTTTCTTCTTTGCATTCAAAGCTTGTTTGGTATAGTAAAAGTAAGTCTCAGCTGAATGTACGATATCAAATCCACGTAATTTTTCTTCAAGCCCGTATAAATAATGTACATCAGTAAAGATTCTATTTAAAATTGGCATTTTCTTGGGAAAATTGGGCAAGTCCATTGGTGAGGGAAGCTTTATTACCGGGAAAGCAAATTTTTCGTGGTAGGGAGCAAGACTCCCAAAGGCTGTAATATCATATTTTTTGACAAGCGGCTCAAAAATTTGCATCTCATATGCATTTAAGAATTTACCTCTGATAAGTGCAATCTTTGCTTTCATAATTAATACTTACTTGTATACAAAATGTTAAAAAATATTTCAAGTAACAGCAATCTTAGCTATTGCTATGAAAAATAACATAATTATTGTATACTTTATGCCAAATGAAGGTAAAGAGGCAATGATACCATTAATTAAATCAACATTTTATAAAGAAAGTCTTACAAAAAGAAAATTGACTTCTTTCTTGAAGTCAACAAGTATTTTAAGTTTGTCAAAAGAATGTATAAAATTTGAAAAAAACTTTTCTAATTGGCAAGGTAGGAAATACACCATCTTGGTAAATTCAGGGAGTAGTGCAAATCTTGCAATAATACAATCATTTTTAAATTTAGGGAAGTTAAAAAAAGGAGATAAAGTGGGTTTTTCTGCAGTAACGTGGTCGACAAATGTTATGCCACTACTTCAACTAGGACTAAAGCCAATACCAATCGATGTCGAGCTTAATACTTTAAATATATCTTCACTGACATTAAAAAAATCACTAAAAAAACACAAAATAAAAGCATTATTTTTAACAAATTTACTAGGTTTCTGTTCGGATATCGAAGAGATAGCTAAAGAATGCAAGAAAAATAAAATAATATTCTTTGAGGATAACTGCGAATCGCTTGGAACTGAATATAAAGGAAAAAAGTTAGGCAACTTTGGACTAGCAAGTACATTTTCCTTTTATGTAGGTCACCATATGTCTACAATAGAGGGTGGCGCAATTTGTACAGATGATGAAAAGCTTGCAACCATGTTGTCCCTTGTTAGAGCGCATGGTTGGGGTAGAAATTTAGAATTCTTAAAGCAAAAAGAACTAAGAGAAAAATTCAAGATTAATTCTGGT
>DASVCQ010000003.1:0-11111 GCA_036381535.1 Patescibacteria group bacterium
ATATTGCATCAACTTCTGCAGCAATCAAAGCTGGTGATTATCTAACATCATCAGATATAGCTGGTAAAGCAATGAAAGCAACTCATTCAGGACAAACAATTGGTAAAGCTTTGGAAGATTGGGACCCTGCATCTGGAAAGACTTCAGTTTTGACTTTTGTTACTGTTGCTTATGCAGATCCAAATAATATTCTCAAAAATATCAAGACAGATGATAATGGCAATTTGCTAGTAAGCAACATAAGTACTGCATCAATTGCACTCCCACAAGACCTAACTATCGGAAATGCAACAATTTCCGGAACCCTAACCGATGCATTAACTGCAATAAGTGACCACATTGCAACAGCTGAGGCCAACTTGAGTATACTTTCAACTAGTATCATTGACCTAAATAGTAAGGTTGACCAGTTGAGTCAGAGAGTTGATAATTTGGAAACGTCTCAAGCATCAGAATCTGCAAAGATAGTTGACGTACTCCTAAAGAGTAATGCACTTAGTGATTCAGTCGCATCAAGTACAGCAAGTATCTCAGCACTTACTGATCAAATAAATCAAATTCTTACTTCTAACCAAGCATTTATTGCCTCAACTTCAGCTGAGTTAGGACTTGATAACAACATGCAAATAAATACAGCAACAGTCTCTGGCACTCTCAATGTATTGGGTCGTACAACACTCAATGATTTGGGTGTTACCGGCACATTTACAACAGGACTTCTGAGTATTCATGGTCTAAATGATGACGGTACGGCAAGTATAAATACACTAACAGGTAACCTTAAGCTTCAAGACAACAGTCTCGGCGGACTAGATATTTTGTCCGGCAAAGTTGTAATAGATCCAAATGGAAATGTAAATATTAAAGAGAGTCTAAATGCAAAAGTAGTTAATACTGAAAAGATAAATATTACAACAACAGACAATCAAGCATCATCGTCGGCTGTACTTTCAGCATCCGCTGGAGTTGCAACTATAGTCTCGGGTACAGACTCTGTGACAATTAATACCAAAGCAGTAACAGGAAATTCACTTATATACATAACATTTACAGATGATTACAGTCCGGCAACAAGATACTGGATAGCAGCAAAGAATGCAGGCAATTCATTCACAGTAAAATTAGATATTCCAGTCCTCAACAACGCCAAATTCAGCTGGTGGATAGTCAACTAAACTCCAAACTGTAAACTACAAACTACAAACTGGAAACTAGAATAAATTAAAAACTATAAACTATAAACTGTAAACTGTAAACTATAAATTAGAAGTTGGAAGCTAGAATTTAGAAGTTAGGGGTTAAGAGCTAAGAGTTAAGAGATTTTTTGAAATTATTCTTCGAGCATGCGAGAAGTTATAAGCAAAGACTATATATCAAACAACAATATAACAATATAACAATTTAACAATAAAATGATTCTGCTTTAAAAACTTTATAACTTTACAAACTTTATGAACATTATGAACTTTACAAACTTTATGAACTTTATAACTAATTTTCTTGTCTGTGACAGATGTTATTGCAATCCAACTGATTCTTGATACAATTAATTTATGCTGCCCAAAGATCAAAAATTTATCCTTTGGTTTGATGAAATAAATAAAGATGATGTCGCTCTAGTTGGCGGAAAAAATGCCAATTTGGGCGAAATGTATCAAAATTTAGTTAATGCCTCAAACGCCACTTTTCCAGATGAGCACATAAAAGTCCCTTACGGATTTTCAGTCACAGCCTATGCATACAGATATTTTTTGGAAAAAAATGGCCTGACAGAGAAAATAAAATCATTACTTGAAGGACTGGATACCGGAAATATAAAGGCTTTGGAAAAAGCAGGAACAGATGTTCGAGAGATGATTATTGCCGCAACATTTCCAAAAGAAATGGAAGATGAAATTTTGGCTGCATATGCAAGCCTTGCTCAAAAATTAGGAATTGAGCTTGAAAATTTGGATGTTGCGGTCAGATCTTCAGCAACTGCTGAGGATTTACCAAATGCATCTTTTGCAGGCCAACAAGAGTCCTATTTAAATGTTCATGGAAATCATAATTTACTTGAGGCCATAAAAAAAGCATTTTCATCACTTTTTACCAACCGCGCAATTTCATATAGAGTCGACCAGCACTTTGACCACTTCAAAATCGCGCTTTCTTGTGCCGTCCAGAAAATGGTAAGGTCTGACAAATCATGCAGCGGTGTTATGTTTACACTTGATACAGAGTCCGGGTTTAGAAATGTTGTACTAATTAATGGATCTTGGGGTTTGGGAGAATTTATTGTTAAAGGCATAGTAACTCCTGATGAATTTGTTGTCTTTAAGCCCACACTCAAGCTTGGCAAAAAAGCAATTATAGATAAAAAATTAGGCAGCAAAGAGAAAAAATTAATCTACAGCGTTGAGGGAACGCATGCAACAAAAGAAGTCATAGTCCATGAAGAAGACAGAAAGCGCTTTGTTTTAAGCGACGAGCAGGTTGAGCAACTTGCTCGCTGGGGCATGATGATTGAGGAGCATTATCAAAAGCCCATGGACACAGAATGGGCATATGATGGACAGGAATTATATATTGTACAGGCAAGACCCGAGACTGTGCATGCAAGAGAAGATAAAAATGTCATGGAGGAATATGTTTTGCAGGAGCACGGAAAAGTAATTATCGAAGGAGCAGCTGTTGGAAGCAAAATCGGGCATGGAAAAGCAAGGTTTATTAAAGAACCTCATCAACTTGATGAATTTATGCCCGGAGAGATATTGGTTGCTGAGATAACGGATCCTGATTGGGAGCCGATTATGAAAAAGGCCAGTGCAATTGTCACAAATTCCGGAGGACGCACGTCTCATGCTGCAATTGTTTCGCGTGAATTAGGGATACCTGCGGTTGTCGGGACCGGTCAAGCAACAAAAGTAATTGAGACAGGAAAAGAAATAACTGTTGTTTGTGCCGAGGGCGAAGTCGGAAAAGTATATGAAGGAATTTTGCCTTTTGAAGTACGCAAAACTGACCTTAAAGATTTCGTCCCGCCAAAGACAAAAATTAAGATGATTGTTGCAGACCCTGAATTGGTTTTTCGTTATGCAGGTATTCCCAATAAAGGCGTCGGACTTGCCAGAGAAGAATTTATCATCTCTAACTTTATAAAAATCCATCCGAATGCATTGCTTCATTTTGAGGATTTGAAGGATATTCATGCCAAAAAGCAAATTGATGACCTGACTTTGGGATATGAGAATAAGACTACATATTATGTTCAAAAATTAACGTATGGAATAGCAATGATAGCTGCAGCATTTTACCCCAATGAAGTACTTTTACGCTTTTCAGACTTTAAAAGCAATGAATATGCAAGTCTTATCGGAGGATCGGAGTATGAGCCAAAAGAAGAAAATCCAATGATTGGCTGGCGAGGTGCAAGCAGGTATTATGACCCGCAATTTGAAGAAAGCTTTGCACTCGAGTGCCAGGCAGTCAAAAAAGTCAGAGAGGAAATGGGACTACTTAACCTTCAGGTCATGATCCCCTTCTGTCGTACACCTGAGGAAGGTAAAAAAGTCTTGGAAGTTATGGACAAACACGGATTGCACCACGACAAGCACGAAAGACCAAGAGATGTAGCAAATGGAGACAACATTGATGAAGCACTTAGAGTCTGGGTAATGGCCGAGATTCCCTCAAATATTTTACAGGTTGATGAATATGCAGCACTCTTTGATGGATTCTCAATCGGATCAAATGATTTGACTCAATTAACACTTGGTCTAGATAGAGATTCCAAATTAGTTGCTCATATTGGTAATGAGCGAAATGCTTCTGTAAAAAAACTTATCCAAATGCTTATTGAGCGCTCACACGAATTAGGACTGCCTGTTGGGATTTGCGGGCAAGGTCCTTCAGACTTTGAAGACTTTGCAGAGTTCTTAGTTGAGGAAAATATTGACTCAATTAGTTTGCAGCCCGACACTGTCCTTAAGACCTCCATAAAGCTTAAGGAATTGGAAGACTCCCGTGGAAAATAAAAAATTTTCCAATTTTTCCCGGAAATTTGACTATATATAACTGCATCAAATTTTGCGACTTTTGTTATTTTGAATGATTTACGTAGGGTCAATTTTAAGGTACTATATTAGTTGTTTATGAAGCTACTTTTTGCCTATTTAGTCCTCTCTTTGGTTTTGGTTGCCTTTGTCACTACACCTTACTCTATGCTTAATTTCTTTGGCTCGTATTATTATTCTCTTTGGATCTTCTTCACTCAAAATTTTTTTCTCTGCATTTTTGGGATTGTTATAGCGCTTGTCTTATTTTTCCGTGCGGTGCACTTATCAACTATTTTTACCAAACCTTTTGTATTTTTATTCCAACTTCTATCAACTTTTTTTGTTGCATCTTTTTTAGGAATAGCTGCATTATTTTTAATTGCCTTTTTTCAGCTAAATACTTTGGCAATAATTCTTGATGCAAATCCTACTCTATTAAATGTAGAGCTAGATAAAAAAACAATTTTTCATGCACTTATGTCCAGTAATACGCCTCCGAATATTCTGGCAACACAGGACTCAAAAGAGCGCGAAGTTGTTGGAATTGCACAAAATATGACGGGTACAGATAATTTTTATGGAAGTTATATTCTTCCAAGAATTCCTAATTTTTTTATTCTCCCAATTGAGAGGAATTTAAGTAGTATGATACTTGCTGACAATACACTTATTTTTACAAAAATAGATAAGTCAGATTTACAGGAAGTGGCCCCAATTTTAGGTTATAGCTACGTCAAACAATATTTTCCGGATAGAAATATCCGTCAAAATCCTAAAATTCTTATTATGACTCCGAGTGAGTACATAAAACATAGGCAAGAGACGGCAGACAAAAGATCTATAGAATTAGATTCTGAAATTAACTTAATTAACGATAAAATAAGCTCTCTTTCTGCAGGAATTGAAAATGACAAGACAAAGCTGGACTACTACACCGGACTGGCATCAGATTCGGCCAAAACTCTTGATGACCAATACAGAAAATGTATAAATGCGGGAGAATATAAAGACGGAAAATATGTCCATTACTACTCAGACAGCTATTGTGTTACACAAAAAGAAAATTTTGTAAGTAGTCAAACAGATTATTCAAAGGATGTAGAAACTTGGACCAATCTTCTTTCATACGACCAAAATCAAATAAGAATTTATAAAGAATACGTAACATTTTTTAAAAATCAAAAAGATATTTTAGAGATTGGCAAAAATTCTCTTCCAGATGAGTTGGGCTCATTTAACCCACCAAATGAAATACAACTGGATATCCAGACTTCAAATTCTCATTCAATTGCAGATTTTGTAGAGACACTGGTCCATGAATTTCTTCACTACGCAAGCTATAATCCCAATCAAAAATTATCTAGTAGCTTTTTTGAGGAAGGTCTGACAGAGTATTTTGCCAGACGAGCAGTACAAGACAATCTCCATATTTCAACCAATTTAGGTTACCCTGCCCAAGTCAGAATTATTGAGCAAATAACAAAAAGAATTGATGAGTCAGAACTAGCAGATATTTATTTTAGTAAAGACCAAAATCATTTGGAGCAGGCACTAAATAGAGTCTATGGCGATAATTTTTATAGCAAAAATATCAGTCTTTTTAATACTCTTATGTATACTTCAGATACCGATTTGGTGCTAGAATTTAGTAATAGAATAATGAAAGAAATTGGCGGTACTCCCCTAACAAAAAGGGATTTAATAAGTACTGAAAGTGATTTTTAAAAATGAAAATAAATGTAGGATCCACTAACAAAACAAAAATTAAAGCAGTAAGAGAGACTCTAATTTTATATCCTAAATTATTTCCAAATCCTGAAATTCTGGGAATTAATGTAGATGTCCCTGAATTTGGACATCCCAAAAATCTTAAAGAAACAATTTTAGGTGCAAAAAAAAGAGCAAAAAAGGCATTTAAAAATTGTGATTATAGCATTGGTATTGAGGGAGGACTTATGAAAGTACCATTGTCTGAAAATGGGTTTATGGAAGTGAATGCCGGAGTAATTTACAATGGAAAAGAATATTTTATTGGCCTCTCACCTGCATTTTCCTGGCCAAAAAAAGTTACAGAGCTTATTTTATCAGGAAAAGCTGATGCCAGTCTTGCTTTAAAAAATCTAGGAATTACTAACTCACCCAAACTAGGCTCACAAGAAGGAGGAGCAGTTGGTATGCTAACAGACAATCGTATGACACGGGAAGTGTTTATAAAATATTCACTTATCTCTGCACTTATTTATCTAGAAAAACCTGAGATAAAATAGCAAGTTTGAGTATCTTCTGTTATAGACAAGAAAATTAGTTATAAAGTTCATAAAGTTTGTAACGTTATAAAATTTGTAAAGTAGAAATTGTCATATTGCTAAATTGCTATATTTTTTTGTCTTAACAAACAATAAAGTTAGTTTATAAAGTTCATAATGCTAATAAAGTAAGGTCGTTTTTTTATTGTTCGAACGTGTGCGACACTTCAAAGAAGTTAGTCCCCGAATTGGAAGGACTTCTCGCCTTTCCCGATTAAATCGGAATTTGTGTAAAGCATAAATTCCAAATTATATAAAATAAATACAAAGCCTAATATCTAAATTCTAAATAAATCCAAATTATTCAAATAAAAAATATAAAATGTTTGAAATTAAAATATCAAAAAATTTTAAACTTAAATATTGTGTTCTTGAGTTTGTTTGGAATTTTGTGCTTAGAATTTCCTAACTCTTAACTCTTAGCTCCTAGTTTCCATTTCTAAATTCTAATCCCTAACTTATAACTTCTTGCTTCCAACTTCTAATTTATAGTTTACAGTTTACGGTTTATAGTTTTTAATTTATTCTAGTTTCCAGTTTGAAGTTTATAGTTTACGATTTGTGGTTTCCAGTTTTATCTTTACTGTGCAGCTGTTGGTGCAGGACTTATTTTAGGTAGGTTAGTATTTGGATTTGGTTTTACTGATGGAACTGGAGTAACTGCTGGTGGGTTACCCAGATTTGTACTTACTGGGATATTTGGATTTGAGAGTGCACTATTTGTTTGGGATGCTGGTGCTTGCTGTCCGCCATTTTCTGACTGACTCTGTTGAAGTTTTTGATTTATTTCAGCTTGAAGAGCAGTTGCTACTTTGTAGTCTGCACTCTTTGGGTCTTTTTGAAGTAGACTTACTAATTGGTCTGCGACTAATTTAGCATTTTGCAAGTCACCTTTCTCACGAAGCGCTATTACTAAGTTGTAGTATGCATTTGCATAATCTGGTTTGAGATTTGCAGCATCACTGAAGAATCTAACAGCTTGGTCATAATTTTTAGCAGTGTAGTATATTCCGCCTGCATTGATTCTGAGTGCTGGATTTAATGGATCTCTTTGGATTGCATTACTGTATGCACTAAGTGAGAAAGTAAGTGCATTTTGTGCAACGCCACTTATATTTCTGTATATTGCAGCCAGTACTTCCCAATTTCTTGCAGAGAGTGGACTTAATGCTACTGCTACTTTACCTTCATTGATAGACTGCTGAAGAAGAGTCTGAATGGTCTGTTTGTCCTGATCAGTTAGAGATCCTTTTGGATTGTCTTGGCTTGGGCCTTTTTTGATAGCAAGTGCATTAGCTAGTGCAAAGTTGGTTTGGGCCATATCCACTCTGTAAAGGTCGATTTGTGGGTTAAGTGCTTCTGCTTTTTGTAAATCTTGGTATGTAAGTGTGCCATTTGTGCTTGCAGCAACCAAGGCTTGTCTATGATATACGTCTGCTGCAACCGCTGTGTATGTTTGGTACATTGCTGGTACAGCAAGTACTAAAAATAGTATAAAGACGATTACTGGGAAAAGATCAAAGTGTGCACCCTCAGCTGTAGATGCTTTAAGACCCATAGACAAATCCATTACTTTTTCTCTAATTGAGCGCTGGGACATCATGAAAGCTGCAAAGATAAAGAGCATTGAAACTGTTGAAATCAAGGTTGTTGCATGTACAGCAAGAAGTACTATTGCTATAGCTCCACTTATTGCGAGTCCAGGAAGTATTACTTTACTACTTACACTATCTTCATCTTCTGATGCGCGTGGTGTCATATTTTTCCTTGCAGAATTAAGGATTATCAAACTTAAGACTAAGAGTGTCCCAAGTCCTACTGCACCCAATGTCCCTAAGACTTGAAGAAATTCATTGTATGCTGTGTCGAATGAGAAGCTCCATAGATTTGAGGCGTTGAATTCAAGTGGTTTGTAGGCTGTGAAGTCAAATAGGTAAGATGATGGACCTGTGCCGATGAATGGAGCATCTCTGAAAGTAGATGCACTTACTTTCCATGAGGTTGAGAAAGGAAGTTGAATCTCTTTAGGGAAATTGGACTCCAATTTTTGTACAGCATTTCCAGGAAATGGCAAGTATGCTATTGCAAAAGTTAGTGCAACAACCACAATAGGAAGTGCAAATAATGGAAGTGTGCGCTGTATATGATGTGGTTTGGCAACAACTACAGCCAAAACTACTACTAATGCTAAGACTATATAGGTTGGAAGTGAGCCAATAAGTGCAACTGTTACTCCAAAAAGTATTGCCAGAGATGCTGCCAAAGGAAGTGGCATGTATTTATTTGGTGTAACAAGTGATAGCAATGGTAATGGTAATAACAATAGCAAGAATGCAATAGTTGAGAATGATGATCCTGTTGGCGTGAAGTTAACTGCGTGAGCAAAACTTATTGGAAGGAATACATTAAAGAATGCAAGAATAGTAACAACTGCGACCAATGCGCCACTTGCATATAATACATATAGGAAATTTTTTATCTTGGCAACAGATCTCAAATTGGATGCTGTGACAAAATATAATAGTATATAGACTACCCAAGCAACAGATGATGCATGGACTTTAGGAAAATTGCCGTAAATTGCGATTGGTTTTGAAACGCTAAAGTATGTTGAAACAAGTACTGTTAATAGTAGTACTAAAAGAGGAATGTCCAGTGGGGTTCTGTTAATACTGATTTTTCCTTTAAGAATCCATGAAAAAATCCAAAGTCCCAAAAGAAGAGTTGTTGTAACAAGAAGAAAAGTTAATTTTGGAATATCATAAAATTCTGTTGTCTGCCCTAAAAATAAAAGAGGCGTAATTCCTGCAACAGCAAGAAGCAAAAATGTAATTGCATTATCAACGTAAGCCGTGATACTTTGTCTCATATATTTGATTAGTATAAATAGTATATCTATTTACTATTTAATATTTTTAACCTAATACAATAGTAAACAAAACCCTTGAAAGACGTCAATAAGCAATTTCAAATATTATCCCTTGAAAACACGTAAATAAAGCTAATATAATTAACTTATGGCAAAACCTTTTTTATTTTCAGATTTTTTAAAATTATTTCCAAGTGATAATGCATGTCTTAGTGAAATAAAAAAACTTAGATATCCTAAAGGAATTCCCTGCAAGATGTGTAACAAAATTACCAAGCATTATAAAATAACAGGAAGGAATGCTTATTCGTGTGAGAATTGTCGCCATCAAGTCTATCCTCTATCAGGGACTATATTTGAGAAAACAACAACTCCCCTTAGAATTTGGTTTATCTGTATGTACCTAATGACTCAGACTAGGACAAAAATCTCCATTAGACAATTACAACAAGAATTGGGAGTGACATACAAGACATCATGGAAAATGTATCATGACATAAAAAATCTTATGAAACAAAATAATTCCGATTTGCTTGCTGAATCTGAAGAAGTTATCAAGTGGACATTATTCGGAGCTTTTGAATTTAAAGTTGTGCAACGTCAAGACTCATCAGAATAAAAATGAGACTGTTCTGGCAGCACGTTTTAGTAATTCAAAAAAATCGCGTCTGGCATTTTCCCTTCCCCCTTTTTTTAATAACTCGCGTAGTTTTTTATTTTTTACACCAATTCTTTTTTTCTTCACACAAATAAATGTAGCGTAAAATAAATAGAAAAACAATTCATAATCTAAGCAACATCATACATTACATTTTTTCTCAACAGAGATAAAATGTCTGGAGCATTTTTTATAGGGGGTATTTGCCTTCTTTGCCTTTGACTTCTAATTAAATCAGATTTTTCTACTACCTTTTGAATAAATTGTCTCTCAGTTCTGTCCTTTTGAGACATAAGCAGACTTTGTATTTCTTCAGTTGTCAAACTTGCTGCTAAATTTTTGACAAATTTAGTACATGCAAATTCCATATTTCTTGATGCTATTTTTATATCTTTAAGTTGCATTCCGTAATACAAAACATATTCAAATAAAGATTTGGCAATAAGCTCTCTTGAAGGTCTTTTCCCCAATCTATGTGCTAAAATTAATCCGTCAGAAAGTCTTAATATAGCTGGTTTTTCCATTACAAGATTAAAATCTATAAGAGGATCATTTTTAAGTAGTTTATTTATTCCGACGACATGAAACAAACCTACTGGCCAGAATATTTTACGGCTTGGTGATGTTGATCTGATTTTTTGTCTAAGATTGTCTGTCATATGTCCTTCTCTATTTCTGTACATAATTGCCTGTTTTGCGGCTATGTTATTCCACATTGAAAGAGCATTTTCATACATTTTAGGTGTTTTTATCCATCCGTTAATTATTATTTCCGACAAATTATTTTGTAACCATGTGAGACCTTCGTCTTCTTTGTTTGCTCTTCTTGATTGTTGATATTTAGAGTCGGCATAAAATGCATCATTCAGAATGGGAGATTTTATAGCAATCAGTAAGCGTTGTCGCACATCAGTTAAGATATGGTCCTCATAAGCAGGCATCTCTGAGCGGGAAGGAATTGTACCGGTTGTAACCCATTCTCGCAATTTATGGTTATCTTCAGAAGTATGACCAAATTTTTCAAGAGCAAGAGTAGCATGTCCTTTGATGGCTTTACTATATTGTTTTTTTTGCTCTCCCTTAAGACCAAAGGAATGTGTATGGAAATATCCGGTTACAATATGTTTTTGGGGTTGTGTGTCTTTCATCTAATTGTGGGAGACACAATGAGCATTAAATTAATACATCATATGAAATTACTTGTCAATACTTTTATGCAAATACAGCAACTTAGAAAAAAA
>DASVCQ010000004.1:0-14980 GCA_036381535.1 Patescibacteria group bacterium
TTTGTGTACTGGATAACGCTTGCTTTTAGGGGAAAAAACAATTGGAAAGTCTATCTCTCCCAAATTTTGTAAGGAATCCTTCTTTTTTTTATTTTTTCTCAGTATTTTGGTGGGGTGAGAATTCTTGAGTTTAAAAATAATCCATTAAGCACGCTTTTAGGATTTTTATTAATTTTAATAGGAGTTGCTTTAAGTTTTATTTCTCAAAAAAAGCTTGGAGACTCTTGGACACACGCCGCCTCTCTTAAAGCCAAAAAATTAATTACAACAGGCATATACAAATATATAAGACATCCTATCTACTTCGGATTTATTTTGTCTTTTTTAGGGTCAGAAATTCTTGCTGGAAGTCTGCTTTGGGTATCTTTTCTCTTTCTTTTTATTCCGGCATATTATCAGGTAAAAAAAGAGGATAAATTGCTAAAAGATAAATTTGGAAATAAATTCATGCAATATAAAAAAAATACCAAAATGTTTGTTCCTTTTATTCTTTAAATTTTATGTCGACAAAAAAAATAGCTATGTTATAATGAGCTAACTTCTATGATTGGCCTTCTAAAAGGAATAATTGAAATAAAAAACAATCCTTACATTGTTGTAGATGTGAATGGTGTTGGATACAAAGTCTTTGCAAGTCCAGATTTATTATCAGGTTATGGAAAGGGAGACAGTGTTACTATTTATATCCATACGCACGTTAGGGAAGACAGCCTTGAATTATATGGTTTTTCAAACAATTCAAATCTTGAGCTATTTGAGCTTTTGATTGGAGTCTCAGGAATTGGGCCAAAGACTGCAATAGGAGTTTTCTCACTTGGCAATAAAGATAAAATAATTGATGCAATAAGGCGTGCAGATGTGGACTTTTTTGTCGGAGTACCAAGGCTTGGGCGTAAAAATGCTCAAAAAATAATAATTGATTTGAAGAATAAGATAGGAGCAGTTGAGGATTTGGATTTATCAGAATCAGAGGATATAGAAGAGGTAATTTCAGCACTCACGTCATTTGGGTTTAGCAGTAAGGAAGCAAAGATGGCTTTAAAAGAGGTGGAGAAGAATGCAACAACAACTTCAGATAAAATTAGACTTGCCTTAAAATATTTGGGTAAATAAATTATGGATGATATAAAAGAAGAATTAATGGATTCTCCAACCCCTGAGGAAGAAAAATTATTTACATCTCTTCGGGCTAGTAGCTGGTCGGAATTTTATGGCCAAGATCATATTAAAGAGGCTCTAAAAATTGCTATTTCTGCTGCCAAAAAAAGGGAGGATGCACTGGAGCATGTTTTGTTATATGGCCCCCCCGGGCTTGGGAAAACAACTCTTTCTCATTTAATAACCCGTGAAATGAATGCTCATATAAGAATTACCTCAGGTCCGGCAATTGAGCGCGCGGGAGATTTGGCAGCAATACTTACTAATTTGGAAAAAGGGGACATTCTTTTTATTGATGAAATTCATAGACTCAATAAAGTAGTTGAGGAAATTTTGTATCCGGCGATGGAGGACTATGCTTTGGATATTGTAATTGGTAAAGGTCCTGCAGCCAGAACGCTTCGGATTGATTTGCCCCAATTTACCATAATTGGAGCAACCACAAAAGCAGGGAGTCTATCTGCTCCTTTGAGAGACAGATTTGGACTAATTCATAGACTCGATTTCTATAGTCCTATTCAGCTTGAGAAGATTATTCAAAAAGCCTCAGAAAAAATGGAAGTGACAATAGACGTAAAAAGCATTGAGGAAATTGCCAAACGCTCAAGAGGAACACCAAGAATTGCTCTTAAGCTTCTAAAAAGAGCCAGGGACTTTGCTCAAGTTAAGGCAGAAGGTCGTATAAATCCAAAAATTACAGATGAGGTGATGGCAATGCTTGAGATAGATAATCTTGGCCTTGATAAATCGGATATTAAATTTCTAAAATCAATTATAGAGCATCATAATGGAGGGCCAGTTGGCCTAGAAACTCTTGCCTCAACTCTTTCTGAGGATACAAATACACTTGAGGATATGGTTGAGCCCTTTTTACTCCAAATAGGTTTTCTGAAAAAAACAGCCAGAGGACGAGTGGCAACAGAATCAGCCTACAGACATTTGGGACAAGAAATTAAAAATAACAATCAGAAAAAACTGCTTTAGGCTATTTTCTTGTAGTAAGATAGGCAACAGGGATAAGCCCGAGTAATGCTCCACCCCAAGTAGCGAGTACTCCTGAGATAAAAATCAGTAAGATATAGGAAAATTTATTCAGACGTTTTTTCCTAAGGGAAATAAGAATACTAAGAGTGACGCAGCTAATAATTGCAACAATCGTGCCGGTACTTACCCCAAAATTGTTACTAGAGTTGCCTGAAATTATTGATAAAAATCCGGCAATAGCAACAGCCGCAATAACAATCAAAACAAAATAAGCAAGATAAAATCCGATACTTTCCTTAACGCTCCTTCTGTAGGCAAAATCTGTAAGTTTCCCAAACATATTAATTAAAGCATGACATATTCTTTTTAAGTTGTAAATATCTCCTTACCACCCCAACTGGAAAATATTTTGGAAAAAGGGAATGGTTGAGATAGCAATTTGAGCAAGAAGTGTCAGGGCAACACTTAAAAAGAGAAATTTATTTGGAGTTAATGCTTGTTTGCCCCTGACAAAAAAAGATAGCATCATATGGCTAAAAATAAAGAGGCCAAAAGTAATTGTGCGCGCTCTCCTAAGAGGCATAACTCCAAGAAGAAATGCATATAGGATAAATGCGCCTGTTGCCAGCCCTACTCCTATTAGGCCAATTAAAAACCACCTCTGACGATTTATTAGAGGCTCAGATGTTGATCTAGGATGCTTTTGTAGTATCCCATCATGGCCGGAATCAGCAGCCAGAGAGAGTGCAGGGAAAACGTCAGTTACTAAATTCATCCACAAAATATCTGTTGGCAAAAGGGGAGTTGGTGCTCCCAAAGTAGTTGCTATGCCGATAAGTAAAAGTTCTGATAAATTTCCTGAAAGAAGGTAAGTCAGTGCTCTTTTGAGATTTTCATAAACAATACGTCCTTCAGCTATTGCATGAATTAAGGTAGCAAAATTATCGTTAGTTAGTATCATGTCGCTTGCTTCTTTTGCAACATCAGTCCCTTTTTCACCCATCGCAACGCCGACATCTGCTTGCTTAAGAGCAAGAGCATCATTTACTCCGTCTCCTGTAACCCCCACAAGATATCCTAATTTTTTATAAATTTGGGTAAGTCTTAATTTATCCTCAGGCCGTGTTCGGGCAAAAATAGAAACTTCAGGTACTAGAGTCTCAAGTTTTGCTGTTGATAGCTCTTGTAATTCTTTTCCTGTCACTACCTTTGCGTTATCTCCGACAAGTCCGACTGCTTTTGCTATAGAGACTGCTGTCAACTCATTATCACCAGTTACCATTACTAATTTAAGTCCTGCTTTTTTAGCCTGTTCTACTGCTCTTTTTGCCTCATCTCTTGGTGGGTCAAATAGTCCGGCAAGACCCAAAAATTCTAAATGATTTTCCAGGGACTTTCTGGATTTTCCGTCATGATTTGGCTCTATCCTATATCCAAAAGCAATAACCCTGAATCCAAGCTGGGCATAATCTTTGAAATTTTTAATTGCTGTGTCTTTTTCTTCTTTTGAGAGAGTGCTTCTTTCTATTACTTCTTCAGGTGCTCCCCTAACAAAAACATAATTTTTACCTCTCTCATGCCAAAGAGTTGTAATAGTTTTGCTTACAGGGTCAAATGTGAATTCATCAATAACTTTGCCAGACTGCATAATACTATCTATATCCAATGTGTGTTGTTTGGCCCAAAGAAGGAGTGCGCCGTCTGTCTTATCCCCAACAATTACCTGTTTATGCTCTTCGTAATCAATTGAGGCAGTATTTCCTAGAAGACAGGCCTTGAGAAAAAAAGATTGTTTTTTATTATCCGGCATATACACTTCCTTAACGCGCATACTGTTTTGCGTTAGCGTACCTGTTTTGTCTAGGAGTACCACTTGCATTGCTCCCAACGTCTCAATTGCTGACATTTTTCTAATGATTGCTTTCTTCTTTGCCATTTTAAATGCCCCAATAGCAAGGCTTACCGTGACAATTCCCGGGAGACTCTCAGGAATTGCTGCAACGGCAATACTGATTGTTATCAAAAGAAGAGGTAAGAGGCTTTCATTGTGAGTAAGTCCTATTGGAATAAGCATCACGGCCAAAAAAGCTGCAGCAAGTGAAAGAACTTTTGTTGTTTGGGTAATTTGACGCTGTAGAGGAGTAGCCTCGTAGTGTATGTCAGCTAAAGATTTTGCAATTTTTCCAAACCGTGTAGCATTGCCTATTTTTGTTACTCTCATATGAACTTTTCCTCTTGCAACAAAAGTTCCTCTGAAAAGCTCGTCATCATGAGTTTTATTAATAGGAACAGATTCTCCTGTTAGTAAAGATTCGTCTATATCAACATGTGTTACCCCGACAATTACTCCATCAGCAGGAATTCTGTCACCGTCTTCCAAAAAAATTAGATCATCTACAACTACGTTATCAATTGGAATCTCTTGGAGTTTTTTGTCTCTAATTACTCGACATGACGCTTGAGCCAAATCCTTTAATGCTTTAAGAGCTTTTTCTGCTTTATATTCCTGGATAAAGCTAAATAAACCATTAGCAATAAGGACAATAAGAATAAAAATTCCATCGATGATGTTATGAATGAAAAAGGAAAAAATAGCTGCAGCAAAAAGAATACCGTTAATTAATGTTGGAAATTGCGAGAGAAAAAGACCAACAACAGAAAATTCTTCATCATAGGATATAATATTTCTTCCTTCGCTCCTGAGTTTTTTATCTGCTTCATTGGTTGTTAATCCCTCCATATAAATATACTATCAGGGTTGATATTGGCTTGTAAAACTTAGTATGTATTTTGCCTGGGTCTATATTGCAATGCTTCGGCTATGTGATTTTGGGCAATTTCCTCTGTCCCTTCCAAATCAGCAATAGTGCGAGAGAGTTTGATTATTCTATAATAGCTTCTTGCTGAAAGCTGAAATTTATCAACCGCATTCCTAAGTAAATTTAAGCATTCATCATTAAGTGTGCAGAATACCTTAATGTCTCTTGAGTCCATATCTGAATTTGCCGAAAGTTTGGTTCCGGTAAATCTTTTTGTTTGCATATCTCTTGCTTTTTGCACCCTTTCTCTTATCTCTTTTGAACTTTCTGCATTTTGAATATCTTTTGAGGTTAGTTTTTTAGTGTCAACTTTTGGAACTTCTATATGGATATCTATCCTGTCCAAAAGAGGTCCGGAAATCTTTTTCTGATATCTTATAATTTGAGACGGACTACAGGTACAATTATGCGAGTTATCCCCAAGATATCCACATGGACATGGGTTTTGTGCAGCAATGAGCATGGATTTAGCCGGAAATGTAATTCTTCCCTGCGCGCGGGCTATTGTCACAACCCCATCCTCGAGTGGTTGTCTTAGTGATTCCAAAACTGTTCTTGGAAATTCAGGCAATTCATCTAAAAATAATACGCCTCTATGGGAAAGTGAAATCTCACCTGGCTTAGGATAAGTGCCTCCACCAATTACCCCAACCGCTGATGTTGTATGGTGAGGAGACCGGAATGGCCTTTTTGTTATCAAGCCTTCCTGATTGAGGCCGGAAATGCTGTAAATTTTCGTGATCTCCAAAACTTCTGAAAAGGTGAGTATGGGCATAATTGAAGAGACAGTTCTGGCAAGAAGTGTTTTCCCGCTACCCGGAGGTCCTTTAAAAAGAATATTATGAGCACCTGCTGCTGCAATCTCGAGTGCTCTTTTTGCTTTTTCCTGACCCTTTATATCTTTCATATCATAGTCAAAATTATTTTGAATGACTGAAGTATCAATTGGATTGTAGGGACAGGCTTCTATTAGCTTTTGTCCTGACAGGTGATAGAATAATATCCCCAAGTTATCCACAGGAAAAACATTAATTCCCGCGATACATGAGGCTTCGCTTGCGTTAGGGCGTGGTAAATACAAATTTTGTATATGCTTTTCTCTTGCTAAAAGAGCCTCAGGAAGTGCTCCATTGGTATTTCTTAGCCTTCCGTCTAAAGACAGTTCTCCCATAAAAAGGGAACTAGTTGTATCTGCTTTGAGTTGTCCTGAGGCAATGAGAATGCCAACTGCAATAGGCAAATCATAGCTTGGCCCCTCTTTTGGTAAATCAGCTGGTGCCAAATTGACGGTTATTCTTTTTGCAGGAAATTCCGAGCCTGAATTTTTAAGAGCTGCTCTAACTCTTTCTCTTGATTCCTCGACTGCTTTATCTGGGAGTCCAACAATTGTAAAAGAAGGTAATCCTTGGGAGGCAATATCTACTTCAACTTCAACAGGCACCGCGTCAAGCCCAACAAGTGCTGCAGACCAAATTTTTGCAAGCATAAAATCATAGTAACAAAATATTTTTATCTTGAAAAGTTGGAAAAGAATCTTGCTCTTTTTAAGCCTAAAGTCTATGATATGAATAATGACATTAGGTTTGGTTGAAAGATTGAGTACTTCTTATCCCTCTTCAAAATATTTAAGGCGTTTTAGAAATTTGAGTAATTCTGAATTTTTAGGATCTTATGAGAAAGAGTTGAGTGAGAGATGCGCTGTTTTTGGAGTTTATTCAGAGTCTCAAAATGCCGCGGCTTTAGTGCATACAGGTCTTTGGGCACTTCAGCATAGGGGACAAGAGGCATCGGGCATAGTCTCACTCAAAGACGGCATTTTTGTCTCAAAAAAAGGAGAAGGACTAGTAAATCAAGTTTATAAGGATAAAGATCTGCCTAGTCTTTTTGGTAAGGTCGCCATAGGACACAACCGCTATGCAACAGACGGAGGTAAAAAACACATTCAGCCTGTTATTTCAAAGAAAGGTTTGGTAGCGCTTTCTCATAACGGAACGTTGCCCGAAACAAAAAAAATAAAAAAATTCCTAAACGAAAAAAATATAAATGTAAAAGGGCTCAATGATTCAGAATTGATGCAGCGAGCAATTGAGTATTATGTTGAAGAAGGCTTGTCTATTGAGGATGCAATAAAAAATTCATATCCGCTTTTTACAGGTGCATTTTCTTTGACGATAATGTCTGAGGGGAAGCTAATTGGTCTTCGTGATAGCCATGGTGTACGTCCGCTTAGCATAGGGTCGTTAAAAGACGGAGGATATGCTCTTTCTTCAGAGACTGTAGGGCTTGATAAAATAGGCGCGTCTTTTATTGGGGACGTTAAGCCTGGGGAGATGGTTGTTATTTCGGACAAAGGACTTGAGCATTACCAAATTGAAAAAGGAAAAGAGCAGCTTGATGTTTTTGAAATAATTTATTTTGCTAATCCGGATAGTATTTTTTATGGCAAAAAAGTTAATGATTTGAGGCGGGCTCTAGGAAGACAACTTGCTCAGGAAATGCCGATTGAGGCAGACGTTGTTGTAGGAGTCCCAAATACCGCTCTTCCTGCTGCTTCTGCATATTCTGAGGAGGCAAATATCCGCTACGACCCGGACATTCTCCATAAAAATAGTTATATCCACAGAACATTTATCGATCCCTCACCAGGTGGAAGGGAGGAAAATGTGAGGAGAAAATTCAGCGTGATGCAGACCCCACTGAAAGGGAAAAGAGTTATTGTAGTTGATGATTCGATTGTTAGGGGGCCGACAACAAAAGTATTAGTTGAAATGCTTAGGGAGAAAGGGGCAAAGGAAGTATCTGTTGTAGTCACCTCTCCACCTGTTAGGTATCCTGATTTTTATGGAATAAATACTCCGCGTCAAGAAGGGCTTATTGCCTCAAAAATGAGTGTAGATAAGATAAAAGAGTATATTGGTGCTGACAAGCTATATTATCTATCATACAAAGGAATGATAAAAGCAATTGGGATACCGGAGGAGAAATTATGTACATCTTGTCTAACAGGTAAATACCCGATTGATATCGGAGAGAATGCAAAGCACATTAACTTTTCAGTCTAGTAGAAAGCTTTTTCAAAAATTTATCTGAACGTATTTTTGCAAGTCCAATATGATTTTTTGGATCTAATAGACTCTTCAATTTTTTAGAGTCAATATATCTTGTAACTGATGTGTCTTTTTGTAAAATAGAAAGTAAGGAAATATTTTTCCCTCTGTCCTTTTCTTCCCACACTTTCATACAGGCATTTTTTAGAATTTCATGCATTTCTTGCCTGTCGGCTCCTTTTTTGGATATATACATAAGGATTGGCTCAACCGCTGAAAATTGTCCATAAATAGAAAGATTTTTTTCAACAGCACTCATATTTATTTGCAAATTTTCAAGAAGTTTTTGGGTGGTAATTAAGCATTCATCTATTGCCAAAAATGCCTCAGGCAAAAAAATACGTTGACTGGCTGAGTCATCAAGAGTTCTTTCAAGGAGCGAAAGCGCAGGATTACTCCAGGCGGAATTAAAAAGAGAGGAAACATATCTTGAAAGAGAGCAAACTTTTTCTGCTTTGTCTGGATTTCTTTTAAAAGGCATGGCTGAGGAGCCGATACGATTTTTGTCTCTTTTTTCAACCCATTCACCAATACTTGGCTGCTGCATAATTCTGTAGTCAAATGCAAATTTGTGAAGTGAGGAAGCAATATTTGAGAGCGCCTCAACAACTAAAAGATCTATTTTTCTTGGATATGTCTGAGTTGAGATATCAACTGATTTTATCCCCAAGTCTCTTAAAATATCACTCTCTAGTGTCACTGATTTTTCCTCGGATAAAAGGGAAGTATAGCTTGCTGATGTCCCAACTGCACCTTTAACTCCTTTGCCTAGTAAAAATGGTTCTATTTTTTCTAGAAATTCATAGTCCAAAAGTAAATCCTGGGCATAAAAGGCAAATCTATAAGAAAGAGTTGTCGGCTCGGCAGGCTGAAGGTGAGTATATCCCATGCAAATAGTGTCTTTATTTTCTTTTATTTTCCCAGAAAAGCCAGATAAAAGGTTTTTGAGGCGTGATTTTGTTATTTTTAAGGACTCGTGTATTTGTATAATAGTAGTATTGTCCAAGATATCTGTCGAGGTTGCTCCAAGATGAATTTTTCCTCCTCCGATTTTACATTGCTCAGAAAATGTGCGTATCTCGGCCATTAGCTCATGATAAATTGCTTTCTCAATTTCTTTTGCTCGCACAAGATCTATATCTTCTTTATGCGAAACAATATCATTAAGTTCTTCTTTTGTTAAAAGTCCTTCTTTGTATTCTGCATTAGCAAGACCGACCCAGATTTTTCTCCAAAGCTTTCTTTTATAGACCTCAGACCAGATTGTGCGCATTTCGGTACTGCCGTAGCGGGCAGTAAAGGGAGATAAATATGTTGAATAGTCAAAAGAGTTAATCATTTGTAATAGGTAAGGGTCCTGCCACTCCTCACCCCGCTCCGATGGCTTCCCTCACTCTGTTTGGTCCAGGCACTCGAGCGGGGTCCCCAGTCGTTTCACCCTTTTTCTTAAATCATGAATCTTAAATCTAAAATCTATTTCACGATTATGGCATCTCTTTCAGGACCTGTTGAGACAAGACGGATTGGAACACCAAGATTTTTCTCTAAAGTCTCAAGATATTTTTGTGCAGCAATAGGCAATTTTTCAAAAGAAGTAATTCCGGCTGTTGAGACTTCCCAACCTGGGAGGGTTTGGTAAATTGGCTTTACTTTTTCTAGGCCATAGGCATCGATGTCGTAGTATCTTACTTTCTTACCTTTATAAGTGTAACCTGTGCAAATTTTTATTTTTTTGAATTTATCCAAAACATCCAATTTGGTAATGGCAATTCCAGTAAAACCATTTATTTCTGCGGCAAATTTAATCAGTTCTATATCAAACCACCCGCATCTTCTCGGCCTGCCTGTTGTTGTTCCAAATTCCGCACCTTCTTTCCTAAGCAACTCTCCATCTTTGTCAAATAATTCAGTTGGGAATGGGCCTGACCCAACACGAGTTGTATATGCTTTAACAACTCCCAAAACATTGGTAATATGATTTGGGGCAATTCCCGCACCTCCTGTTATTCCTCCGGACAGAGTTGTTGATGCCGTAACAAAAGGATATGTACCCCAATCATTATCCAAAAATACTCCTTGTGCTCCTTCCCCAAGCATTTCTTTTTTGTCCTTTAATCCTTTTTGAATGAGTGGGAAAGGCTCTTTTAAAAATGGCTTAAGTTTTTTAATCAGTCCAAAAAAATGTTTTTCAACTTCACTTTGTCTTAGTGCTTTCTCACCAAGTGCAGTAATTACTTTATTTTTTACCAAAAGCTGGACTTTAAGTCTTTCTGAAAATTGTTTTTTGTCCAGCAAATCTAAAATACGGATACCATTATAAGAGACTTTGTCAGCATATACAGGTCCTATTCCTCGCCCGGTAGAACCAACTTTTGCTTTGCCTTTTGCACTCTCATAGACTTTTTCCAAAATCTTGTGATAAGGCATAATAATATTGCAGCGAGGCGAGATAAAAAGCTTGTTTTTTAGTCTAAATCCTGCTTTCTCAAGCATTTCTATTTCACCCAAAAGGACGTCTAAATCCAGTACTGTTCCGTTGGTGATAAATGCTTTTGCTTTTTTAGAAAAAATGCCTGATGGGACTAAATGAAGTGGAAATTTTCCGTATTTATTTATTACTGTGTGGCCAGCATTATTTCCCCCGTGGTAGCGTATTACGTAGTCTGAGTGTTCTGAGAGAAAATCTATTATTTTCCCTTTTCCTTCATCTCCCCATTGTGATCCAATTACCAATGTAACACTCATTAAAATTTGTGGAGATTCCCTTTGCTATTAAAAAGCAAAGCCAACCTTTTGTCAAGAAGAAAAGTCAAACCTAAGTTACTTTCCCGTCTATGGTACAATAGCCTCAATATGGATCAGGTTTCAGAAATACGCGACAAGATAGATATAGTAGGGCTCATTCAAGAGTACATAACCTTAAAAAAAGCAGGTCGAAATTTTAAGGCAAATTGCCCATTTCATGGAGAAAAAACTCCCTCTTTTGTAATTTCTCCTGAGAGACAGATTTGGCATTGCTTTGGGTGTGGAAAAGGCGGGGATGTTTTCACCTTCATGATGGAATATGAGCACATAGAATTTGCCGAGGCTTTAAGAATTTTGGCAGACAAAGCAGGAGTTGTTCTGAAAAATCGAAATATAGATTCAGGCCTCTCATCTAAAAAAGAAAAAATTTATGCACTCAACCATTTAGCCTCGGAATTTTATCACTTTTTACTCACCAAACATGAATTGGGCAAAAATGCCCTTGAGTATTTGCTAAATGAGCGCAAAATAAAACCCCAAACAATAAATACCTACATGCTTGGATTCTCACCAAGAGGAAGTGCTTTGGTTACTTATCTTCAGAAAAAAAAGCATTACACCAGAGAAGATATTCTTGACGCAGGACTCGGGAGTCCTAGAGGGCATGATATGGTGGACTTTTTTCAGGGAAGATTAATTTTTCCTCTTTATGATCATCGTGACAATATTATTGGCTTTTCAGGCAGAGTCTTAAATAATTCGGATAAAACTTCAAAGTATATAAATACAAGAGAGACTCTGGTCTATCACAAAGGACTTACTTTTTTTGGGCTAAATAGTGCCAAAAAATCCATCAAAGAGAAAGATTGGGCAATTATTATGGAAGGGGAATTTGATGTTATCTCATCATTTGAGGAAGGAATAACAAATACAGTTGCCGTAAAAGGTACTGCTCTTACTCCAGATCAGGCTGCTCTTTTATCTCGTTTTGGGAGGAAGGTTTCGCTTTGTTTTGATTCAGACGCTGCAGGACAAGAAGCTTTGAAGAGGTCTGTCCCAATTCTTGAGAAAAAAAATCTTCAAGTGAGTGTAATTGTCATGGAAGGAGGAAAAGATCCAGATGAAATCCTTAAAAATAGTCCGGGACAATTTAAAAAAGCACTCAAAGAAGATGTACCTGTTTATGATTATCTTCTTTCAAAGGAGACTGAAAAATACCCAAAGCCTTTAAGTCCTTTTTCAAAACAAAAAATTGGAGACGATCTGCTTCCTCTTTTTGGGGGAATTGAAAATGAAATAGTAAAAGAGCATTATCTGCAGCTTCTTTCAAAGACCTTAGATACCTCGATCGTTGCACTTCAAAAAGCACTGGACAAATTATCTAAGAGAGAGGTTGTAAAAAGAGAAGTAGTTAGTGTAAAAGAGCAAAAATCAAGAGAGGAGAGGCTTGAGACTTATCTTTTGGCGCTTGTTCTTCAGTCAAATAGTCCAAAAGATATTTTTTCTGAAATTGATAATTTTATAAAAGACTACACATGGCAAAATATTTCCTTCCAAAAGGTTATTTTACATCTTCAAAAATATGTTGAGTCTCACCCAGAGGCATTGGGAAAAGACGGACTAATCGCTCTTCCTGAGGAATTAACCCCGTCTTTTGATGAATGTTTTTTACTTCCTCTTCCTCAATTTGAAAATGAAGTGAAATGGATTGATGAGGCAAAAAAAACAGCCGAAGAATTGTACATTCTTTTTATCAAAGAGCAGATAAAACGTCTTGGTGAGACAATAAAGGAGAAAGAAAAAGACGGATCTTCTGAGGAATTGGCCAAATTGCAGGCAGAATTCTCCCATTTTGTCTCTTTACTGGGGAAAAAGTAGAGAATTCACATATTTATTATTAACGGGTTAACGAGTTCACGAGTTAAAGATTTGTATTTCAACCCGTTAACACGTTAATTCTCAATAAAATAAGCATTGCTGTTTGCCTGAAGTTAGCAAATTTGATACAATAGTGCCATTATGAAAGCCCAAAAAACAGGCAATCTCCTAGGTGATATCGCAGAATCAGCAAAAAAAAGAGGATATATTACTCAAGAAGAAATTTTAGGCATTTTCAGTAAGCCCGAAGACCACGTTGAGGAATTAGATGAGCTCTACGACAAGCTCATGAAAATGGACATTGATGTCTTTGAGAATGTCGATGAAGAAAAAGATCAAACCAAGCCGATTGAGGATTTGGAAAAAGAGCTTGAGGCACTAACTGTACTCACAGAAGGAACAGTCTCGGACCCTGTGAGAATGTATCTAAAAGAAATCGGTAGAATCCCACTTCTTACTTTCGATCAGGAAATTGATTTGGCTAAAAAAGTAGAAAAAGGAAGTAAAGAAGCAAAGCAGAAATTAATCACCTCCAATTTAAGGCTTGTTGTGTCTATTGCCAAAAAATATGTTGGGCGTGGACTTACACTTTTGGATCTTATTCAAGAAGGAAATCAAGGACTTATTCGTGCTGTTGAGAAATACGACTGGAGACGAGGTTACAAATTTAGTACCTACGCAACCTGGTGGATTCGCCAATCCATAACCCGTGCTATTGCAGATCAGGCACGTACAATTCGTATTCCTGTACACATGGTTGAGAATATTAACAGATTCTTAAGGGCATCAAGAAAATTGATGCAGGAATTGGGTCGTGAGCCAACACCTGAGGAAGTGGCAAAAGTACTAGGAATTGATCCAGACAAAGCTTTGGAAATTATCAAAATTTCCCAGGAGCCGGCATCTTTGGAATCTCCTGTTGGAGATGAGGAAGACTCAAGACTAGGAGACTTTATTCACGATACAAATACTCCTACTCTTTTTGACGCAGCCTCACGAGAGCTTTTAAAAGAGCAAGTTTCTCAAGTTTTGGAATCTCTTTCTGATAGGGAGCGGGAAGTGCTTAAGCAAAGATTTGGTCTGGATGATGGACGCCCAAAGACACTTGAGGAAGTTGGAAAATTATTTAAAGTTACAAGAGAGCGTATAAGACAGATTGAGGCAAAGGCACTTAGAAAATTAAGACATCCTTCCCGTGGAAATAAATTAAGGGACTATCTTGCATAGATAAATCCTCCATTCAGTTCTCAAAGTCAAAAAAGTCTGGATTTTGGGGTTGTTTGATGATAAAATTACTTCTATATTCCGCGATAGCCCGCCGACTGGCGGACAGGAAGAAAATTAGTTTTGGAAAATATTCCGCGATAGCTCAACGGTAGAGCAGGAAGCTGTTAACTTCAAGGTTCTAGGTTCGAATCCTAGTCGCGGAGCCCAATAAAATGAAGCTTGACCCCCTCAACAAGTCTTATTATAAACTGAGGTTAGTAACTTTATCTTCCCTGATTGGTTCGTAATTTTCTTTTATTTCTCCATTTACAAGTATCTTTCTAAATTGTGCAGGTAAGGCTTTGGCAATGTGCATAAGAGCATTATCCTGAAGGTTAAAGTGGATATGAGGTTCGCTAGTATTTCCTGTGTTGCCACACAAACCAATGACGTCTCCTTGTTTTACTTCATCGCCTACGTTTACTTTTATTGAGTTATGTTTGAAATGACAAAGAAGACTGTATTCTCCATTGTGATGGTCAATAATAATTGCATTTCCGACTCCTACACTCCTGTCTCGCTCACCAGGTTGCACGTCGATTGAACCGTTAATCACTTGAATAACTGTTCCTCCTCCTGGTGCTAATACTTCTTTGCCAAAAACTTGATAATCACCTAGCTTTTTACCATCCCCAACATGTCCATTCCTAAAATCATAGGCAAACAATTGGTTTTCAGGTCCATTATCTCTATTGTGGGAGTTTGTAGAAGCATCTCGACCTCCGTTTGTCACAGTCCATGTTCCTTGGAAAGGAAGAATAAGGTCTGTTTTGGTTTGGTAATCCATAATTAGATTGTACTATAACTTGTATTTTTGTTAAATTGCAGTTTTTTAATTTCTAACCACCTTTGTCTTAGCTCGCCTATATATCGTAAGTCTTGAAATGCTTGGACAATTTTGGAGTAATCAATCAGTATAAGGAGTCTAGGCTCGGGGAGCAAATTGACCCAAAGAAGTCCTTATTATAACCTCCAGATTTAATGGTGATATAATCCCTTTAGCAAAAACTATGAAACAAAAAT
>DASVCQ010000005.1:0-2117 GCA_036381535.1 Patescibacteria group bacterium
TAGGGAAAGGCAATTCATAAAAAAATACTTCTTGGGCTAATTGATTAACATACATTACTCTATTTCCCTTTGGAACATATAATGGTGTTTGCCAACAAATTGTATTAACCATATCTACTACCTTGTCTGGCTTTTTTGAGAGATTTTTATAATAGAAATAAGCATATATATAGACCGTAATAGGATTGCCTCGTCTAACAATCTTAACTCCGTCTATTATTTCTTCGGGCTGTGCCCCAGCAAAACTTCTTGAGAAGAAAGTGACACTGTGTCCTTCTTTTACCAAACGTTTTGCAAACTCAAATGCAATAACTTCAGCTCCACCTTTTGTGGGATTTTTTACATCTTTCCAGTTAAGTATGAGGATATCCATTTATTTCCAAAAATGCTTATTTGCAGTAACCCATGCATAAAGCTTCTTTACTCCCTCTTCAACACTAACTTTTGGTTCCCATCCGAATTCTTTTTTTGCTTTTGAAATGTCTGCAATAAATATCGGTTGATCTCCTGGTCTCCACTCTCCAAACTTTGTCTCAATAGATCTTTTAAAAACTTTTTCTAAAAGAGGCTTAAATTCCATCCAAACAGAGAGAGTATTAGAAGACCCTCCTCCAATATTATAAATTTGTCCTTTTGTTTTTTTAATATTTTTAGCTGCCAAATCATATGCATTTACTAAATCTTCAACATACAATAAATCCCTAACTTGCTTGCCATTTCCATAAATCGTAATATCTTTTCCCTGAGTCAGTGCAATCAAAAACCATGCAACCCACCCCTGATCCTCAACTCCGAATTGTCTAGGACCATAGATACAGGACTGTCTAAAGACGACAGTATTTAGTCCATATATTCTGCTATAGTCTCTGACGTACTGATCTGCTGCACCTTTACTGCATCCATAAGGTGAGTGAAAGTCAACTCCTCTTTCCTCAGGTACTCCTTTTGGTAAATTTTTAAATTTATAACGTGTTTTTGTCTCTAAAACAGTCAAATCTTCAAGTCCACCATAAACTTTATTTGTTGAACTATAAATAAAAACAGGATTTTCTCCAGTCATTCTTACTGCTTCAAGAGCGTTGAAAGTACCTAATGCATTTATTTCAAAGTCTTCTCGAGGGTTTATAACAGATGTTGTAACAGCAACCTGTCCTGCTAGATGCAAAACAAGATATGAGCCTTTTATCTCCGCTGCCATCAGCTTAATATCCTTGGTTACATCACCCTTAACTACCTTAAGATCTTTTTTGAAATTTTCTTTTAACCACTCAATATTGAATTTACTCCCTTTTCTGGAAAAATTGTCAAAGACTGTCACAGAGTATCCCTTTTTGAGGAAATAGAAAGCCGCATTAGAACCGATAAATCCTGCCCCTCCTGTAATAAAAACTTTTCTTTTCATAAGTTACTGTTTAAATATTTTATTCGATATATTCATTAAAGGTAAAATTTCATGAAAATACAAATGTGGAAAATTTCCAGCTAAAGTTATTTTTTTAAAAATCTCAAAATCAGATCTTCTTCTTAAAGATTGTACTCTCTTTCTTTCGATAAGACTATCTTGTAAAGTTTGGATATTCCATATGAATGCCTTTATATATCCTTTTAAAGGAGCAGTATTGCCTTTTAGTAAATTACTTAAAACCCTAATGCTAAGAATCATGAAAAGCCAAGGTGAATAATGAAAAATATTTTTCCATTCATAATTTTTTAGAAATATCCGAAATGTTTTTTGAAAATAGAATTCAGAAGCAACTCCCGGCGTTACTTTATTCCTTGTAGAAGCTGGCTTTGCTGTCCAATGATAGGTTATACTTTTGGGAACACTAATAACTCTGTATCCTGCTATCCAAATCCTCCATCCTAAATCAATATCATCAAGGTTATGAACAATTTTCTCATCAAATCCACCAATACTATCTAATACTGATTTTCTCACAACGGAACCAACAGCACCGATTCCAACTTCCTCAGATACTGTTATCTTATTTTTTGCTAAACCACAACCTATACTTTTAACCCAAAAAGTATGGGGTATATATTTTATTCCTACGGCTTGAATATACTTTTTCTTATTTAAGTCCAACACTTTACTTTGCACAGCACCTAAGGAGCTA
>DASVCQ010000006.1:0-5123 GCA_036381535.1 Patescibacteria group bacterium
TTCAAAAAGATAAAATTGACCGACATCTCCTATGCCATGATTACCGTGAGTTGAGCCGGTTAAAAAAAGGAAATTAACGGAAAAATATGCGGCAATATTTTGTACATATTGCCAAAGAATAAGTATTGGCATAGAAAATAATTTCCCTAAAAACGGTGAAGAAACAAGATATGACTTAAATTCAACCAATGGTGCTTTTACAACAGCACTGCTAAAAATCAATGTTCCTCTTGCCGATGCCACACCCCCTTTTGAAAAAAGTGTATAAATAAAAGGAATGAGAAAAATAACTGATATAATTGATGTAATAATAACTTCTTTTTTTGGGAAGTGCTTTTTATCAAATAAAAGATATAAAACTACCGAAAGATATAAAAGTGGTGATAAAAGTCTAGTCAAGTTATAAGAATATATTGAGAGAACAAAACATAGTGTCCCGATTAGAAAAAGGCCTTTATATTTGGATAATGTTGATTCAAGTAATAAAAGAGTCCCGGCAACGAATAGGAACAAGCTTATACTAACTTCAAAAGTAGCCCGGTTATAATGCAGACTCCAGGGGTTAAAGGCAAAAAATCCCATAGCCAAAAAAGATAGAAAAACATTTTTTGTGAGTTTTTTTGTTAGAAAAAACATTAGGGCAACTGTTAATGTCCCAAAAAGCGCAGAGGGAAATCTGACTGCAAATTCATTCATGCCAAAAATCATGATTGATGGAATTGTTGAATATATATAAACAGGTAGCTTGTAGTCTCCAAATGATTCAAAATATAAGGGAAATACCTTCCCCCATTCATCTTTGCCTGTTTTTAGAATAGAGTAAGCATTGTATCCAATGGCAGATTCATCTTGATAAAACCCATTAGGTACACTGCCTAAAAGATAAAACCTTAAAAAGGCTCCCACAAAAAATATAGTTGAGAATAGTAATATGTACCAATACCAAGTTTTAGTCATAGTAAGTCTTAAATCTTTTTATAAAAACAAAATATGCACCCAATCCCATTAATCCTATTATAGTCAATGCTAGCCCAATATAAAAGGACAACGGTCGATAAGAAAAAATAACTTTATGTTGCCCCTCAGGGATTTCTACTCCTCTTAATGTATAATTTGCCTTAAGAATTGGTTTTTCTACGCCATCAACTGTTACGATCCAGCCTGGGAAATATGTATCTGTAAGAACTAAAATCTGTCTGCCATTTGTCTCTGTTATAATTTCTACTTTTTCAGGAGAATAATTGACAATTTTTACACTACCATTTGTGCCTCCTGCGATATTATTTTTATTTTCTAAAAGGACAGATTTGTCCAATTCAAAACCATCACTAAAAAATTTATTTGAAAAATCTTTTGCAGAAACATAAGGAATGGCTTTTCCTACAAGGTATGCATGAGGAATTGATGAAAGATTTTGATAAATAAACCAATTATCTTTTCCCCAAACTAACTTCCAATTGTATTTTTCAAGGAACTCGTTAGGAAGAAATTCTTTTGAGACAATATACCCAACGCTTAATGCATTCAAAATTTTCATGCGGTATTTATTGGAATCTAAATCATGAAATGAAAAAGCAGGAGCAACAGTTGCATCTGAGCGTGAATTATTATCAAAATTAGTGTGAATAGACCCATCATTTGATGAAGAAATAAATTCTCCATAACTTTTAGGATAAAGTGGATCATAACCATTTGGATCTTCTATCCCAAAAATTGATAATACGTTTGGTTCTATATTTGCATCTCCATAGCTCCAAACTCTATTTTCTCCTGCCAGCTTTTGGACTTCAGAGATAACAGAAGTATTAGGATACAAAAGTTGAGGATTAACAAATGGGTTGAACTTATTAAAAAAATAGAATAGATCAAAAATTGTGAAAGTAATCATTATAAGAGAAATAATTTTTCTTTTATTTTTAAATACTTTTGCTAGAAAAATTATAATAATTCCAATTATTAAAAGACCTAGTGAAAACAAAAAATTTTTATTGTTTATTTGAAAGGAAAACATCTTTGACTCTAAAATAATAAGTGGAGATAAAAATAAAACAGAAAAAAGAATTATAAATATTTTTTTGTCATATTTTTCAAGGAAATAATCAAACCCAAATCCTGATAAGATTGCCAAAGAAAAACTCAGTAAAAATAACACATTACTTGGTGACCCTGTTGAGAAAAGAGGGATATTTAAATGATAAAAAACTTCTGTAAATGGGCTTCTTAGCAAGAATACAACTAAAACCAATGCAACACACGAAAAAAATAAAATATATTTATTACTTTTAACTTTAACCAAAGAGTAAATTGCAAAGATAAAAGGTAACACTCCTATATACATTGCATTCCCCGGATATGAATCAGAAAGTAAATAGTTTCTTGTTGCAGGATTTCCAAATAGATCAGGAATAAAAAGTAAAAAAAGTTGATTTGGCTGAATTAAAAGATTTTGAATTAGAAAATTATAATTTTGTGCAATTCTTGCAGAATTTGCGATAAGCTCAAGGGTTGGGATAAGTTGTATTGAGGAGATAAAAAAACCGATTATGAATAAAAATCCAACAGATATTGAAAATTTTATTTTATGTTTGACATTTTTCATCAAAAAAATTGAATAAACAAACAAGAAAAGACTTACAAACCCCCAAATCTGAATATGTCCAGCAAAACTGCCAAAAACTAAAGATGTTATAAATAACAAAATACCTAAAAGCTTTTTGTTACTTCTTATTAGTTCTAATCCAAGAAGACCAAGTGGCATAAGTGCAATTATGTGACCAATTGTGTTGTATTCAAGAAATACCGATTGAAAAAGACAATAGCCATAAGCAATAGACGCCATTAGACTTCCTATTTTCCCAATAGATATTTTCCTTGCATAAAAATATGTTGCAAAACTTGCAATTAAAGGCTGGAGTAGGATAAGAATCCCCCAACTTATTTTTTGAGAAAATATTAAATACAACAAATTTAGAGGATACCATACTGCCGACTGATTGTTGGCCATAAGAGGATAACCGGAAAAATTATAAGGATTCCAAAGAGGAATCTGAAGTTTACCAAAACTATTTATAACTAAATTTTTCCAAGGATAAATTTGTCTAATCGCGTCAAAGTATTGAGCTTTATTTGGAATTCCACCAGGGGCATATCCTAAAAATGAATAAGAACGCCAGGGATTATATCCTCCAACAAGTAAATCTCCGGGAAAAGGAATTTTGCCGAGTAAAAGAAATTGATAAAAAAATATTCCCGTAATTAAAAGAAGCACCAATAAAAATTTATATTCTTTTTTTAACATATAAAAAAACGCTTATAACTAATAATACAATAAGAACTGATAACGAGAGTAAATCAGTAAAAAATCTAAATTTGTCTTCACCCCAAATCACTTCAATATGGTGCTTTCCAGGAGTTATTCGAAAAGTAATAAGCCCCCTATAATTTATATCTTGAAATTCAATTGGAATAGATTTTTTATCTACAAATACTTTCCATCCTGGAAAATATTCTGTATAGTCAACTACTTTTGCTGAGACAGTCGCAGAAAGATCGTAGGAATGTTTTATAGAATTTCTTGTATAATTTTTAACTTCACCATACCCTTCAGCAAAAGAAACAGGATTTTTTGGATAGGCTTTAGCAGGACCCGCTGTCCAAATAACATCGGTCTCTCCATAATAAGTAGTTGTAAGTGGAAAATGCCAATAATAGTTTTCGTTTATTTTGTCGTACCCAAGAGACGGATGCCAATACCATATAGTAGTCCCAACAACCAGAAAAATAAGTGAAATAAAAATCCACTTTTTCATAAAAAATTTAACTTCAAAAAAAGCAAGAGAAAATATACTTGTCGTAAATGTTATAATCCCAAGAAGTCTCCATGAAAATTGAAATTGTCTAAGAAGAGATATATGCGCCCAGGCAAATTTAGAGATGGGCTGCATGAAAAAAATAGTAACCAAACTGACAATAAGTGAATAGATAAATAACCTGCCTATTAATGCATCCTTTATTTTTCTTTTATAAAGTAGATACAAAACCACAATAATTGCCAGGACATGAAAAATGCCAAATTGTACAGAAATTCCTCCTGTTTGAAGATGTGCTTCATTAAACCAATTTGCAACAAAAAAATTTTGAATTGGAGGAAAATGAGAGAGATATAAATTTTTCATAAACAAATCCCCATATGTGTACTTATGCTCAAAAAGTGCAGGTGCCCAGTAGAAGCTACTTAGACCAAGACCAACAAAAAGAGAAAAAAATGAGATAAGTATATTTTTAAACTTTGTTGAGAAAACAAACACAAGTCCACCACAAAGCATGAAGAAAACAAGACTCATTGCATTATGTGATAATATGAGAACTGCCGAAGCAATACTTGTAATTACAAAATTTTTGCAAGACGCCTTTTTTGAAATTTTTAAAAGTCCAAAAGCAACAAGTGGCAAAAAAGTATATGCATAGACTTCTCCAATATCTCCTCTTATCAATAATTCAACCAATCTGAATGGAGCAAACTGATAAAAAATAGTAATTAAAAATGCTTTTTTATTGTCCTGGGTAAGCTCCTTACCAAACATGTACATAAAAATTCCAGACAAAATAAAACTTATGACTAGAGCAAATTTAAATGCCCAAACAAGACCAAACCCCAAAAATATAAATATTGAGGTAATTAGATAAGGAGTTTGGTAAATAAAATTAAAGAGTGGCATTCCGTATCCATAATTTAAGTAACCTGCCCATCTGACCGGAAATTCCCCCTCAGAAAGTGCGGTAAAATATGCAGCAATTCTTGCTAAATGCACGAGTCCGTCATGAGTATGGGGATTTAAATTCGTAAAAAGTATGCTGACAAAGGGAAGTAGTGATAAAAATATCAGTATTGCTGGGAATATATAGCTCTTATTGTTTTGCTTTATCTTCATTTTGCATCTGGGGAATAATTTTATAGAGGCTTATAAAAGTATTCCCTACTCCTTTTTGATATTTTGCAATAAGTGTAACAGGCCACTTCATTGGCGGGTTTTGGGTCTCGTTAAATATCATGTAAGATGGGAATTCTGCAGATTTTGTCGCTACATCTAAAGGCATTTCATCTTTTATTGGCCATATGCCTT
>DASVCQ010000007.1:0-2821 GCA_036381535.1 Patescibacteria group bacterium
GGGCTTTGAAATAATAATAAGTGAGGATGAGCCGGCACAATTTAGTGAAAAAGAAGACAAAAGTGTAAAGGCTTTGGCATCTTCTATTAAAAATAAAACAGGGAAAGAAACAGATTTTATTCTAAAGCATGGGGCATCAGATATCAGGCATTTTAACGTTTTTGGATTTCCGGGTGTTGTTTTTGGACCAATTGGAGAAGGACTGCATAGTGATAATGAGTGGGTAAATATTGAAAGTCTTACAACTTACTTTGAAATTCTGGAAGATTTTATATTGTCGCTTAATGAAAAATAATATGAATAAATTTGTGAATAAAAATTATTATTACAATCTCTTTAAAGGGAGATTGTAGTTGTTGTGGTTAAAGACTGTAACAAATACCCATCTCCCCAAAAGGGAGATTTTTTTATGGGAAAATTAAACTTATGAAAAATGAAATAAATAATGAAAAATTAATCAAGCTAGGATTTTCACCCAATCAATTTTTGGCAATTGGGCAGGGGACTATTGGCATAAATAATGTAGTGAGTTTTACCAATGAATCAGATAGACATTCTTCAGAATTAATTCCTGCAAGATTTTTGGCCGGATTTATCCCAACATTTTTACTTGCTGAGGAAATACAAAAAGAATTTGGAATTATTTCAAATATAAGAATCTTTTTCCCTAAAAATTTGGCTAACAAAATAAATAAAATTGATTGGCAAAAAATTAATTCACAAATGGAAATAACAAAAAGAATTGTCACAGCATTTCAAAAAAAACTTTTCCCATCTATTTCAATTCATTTTTCAGAAGATGGGGAATTTAACAATAATACTGTAAAAATGCTCAAGACCTTGGCCGGTGTTATGAAAGAATCAGCAGATCCTGATATTCTGGAAAGTATAAAAACAAGTGCAAGAAGACATGGAGGGGAAAATGGAGAAAACAATTTTGATATATATATTGCTCATCATCCTTTTGGTTGGCAGGAAGCAGAAGAAAAAAACATATTCAATGAAAGAATACCAGATATAGTTATAAACACATTACCGCAATCAGAAAGAAGATTTTTGCAACTTAGGAGATCTATAAGAAATGCCCTGAGAAATTCCGGGATTTGGAAAACTCCAAAAGAAATTAATGACCTAGAGATGAATATTGCAGGAGCTCATTACTTACTTTTGGATACTAGTGAGCCAACACTAAAAGATGCATTTTGTCATTCAACAGGTGAAATTTTGGAGAGATTAAAAGTATTAAAAAAACAAACAGGAAATGACAATTTCAGAAAGGCAAAAAATGATTTTGAAAGACTTATCAATTTATTTTCCATCCGAACAAAAAAATCATTTGAAGAGATTTCAAGTAAATCTCTTAGTGAATTATTGGAGGTGAATTTATGAAAAAATATGCTATACTTACTGTGAATATGGATACTATTGAAGAACTACTTACAAGAGGAGTTGCCAATATTATTCCTGGAAAGGAAGAATTACGCAAAAAATTAGAGTCAGGTGAAAAATTAAATATTTATTTAGGTATAGATCCAACAGCAACAAAAATTCATCTTGGTCATGCAGTACCACTCAGAAAACTCCAAGCTTTAGCAGAGCTTGGTCATAATGTCAATTTTCTTATCGGGGATTTTACTGCACTAATTGGAGATACATCAGACAAGGATACCGAAAGGCCCGTCCTAACTTCTGAAGAAATCCATGAGAATTTCCAAACATATAAGAGACAAGCAGAAAAAATTATTGATTTTTCAAAAGTAAAAGTTGTTCATAATCGCGATTGGCTTTCCAAACTCTCCTTTGAGGAAATTGTCAAACTTTGCCAGCACTACTCAGTAGGAGATTTTGTTGGGAGAGAGTTGATAAGAAAACGTTTGCAAGAAAATAAAAGAGTTGGTCTCCACGAGCTTCTTTATCCTGTTATGCAAGGATACGACAGTTATTTTATGGACACAGATATTCAAATTGGGGGCACAGACCAAACCTTTAATATGCAAGCAGGCAGAATATTACAAAAAGATTTAAGAAATAAAGAATCTTTTGTCTTGGCAATGGAATTTCTTATTGGAACAGACGGGCGAAAAATGAGCAAGTCCTGGGGAAATGCAATTTGGCTTGAAGACGGACCCGAGGACATGTTTGGGAAAATAATGGCAATTGAGGATAGTGTAATTGTTGAGTATTTCAAGCTCGGTACACGAGTCCCCATGCAAAAAGTATACGACGTTGAGACAAGACTAAATTCAGGAGAGCACCCAATGGATATTAAAAAAGAATTGGCAGAAGAGATTGTTAAAGAATTCCATGGAGAAGAAGCAGCAAAAAAGGCAGCAGAAAATTTTAAAAGAACAGTCCAAGACAAAGAAATACCTGATGAAATTCCCGTTTATAACTATAAAAACTTTGAATCTCTTGGTTCAATAAAAATAATTGATTTACTAGAAGGTTCTGGATTTGTAGAAAGTAGATCGGAAGCAAAAAGACTAGTTCAAGATAAAGGGATTAAGGTAAACGGAAGAACTATTGAAAAAATTGCAGAAACAATTCCAGCAGAAGATGGCCTGGTAGTACAAATAGGTAAGAGAAGATTCTTTAAGGTCGTTAGTGAATAGTCATCATTAAATGAAAACAATTAGTATTTTTATTGTTCGAATGGAAATGAGAACTAACAACTTCTCGCAAAGCTCGAAGAATAAGACTATCTTTTTTAAAATAAATTATGATGACAAAATACTTGACGCTTTATTCTTAAGCCTTTAAGCTAGAAATATATGGAATTTTTTAGAAAACATCACTGGATACTCAAAGTCCTTATTGCAAT
>DASVCQ010000008.1:0-8133 GCA_036381535.1 Patescibacteria group bacterium
GATAGTCGATATGGTGTCAAATTTAAAGTACCGTAATCTACGCGAAAAAATACGTTAAAAAAACTTTTTACATCATGTATTCTTCCCCAATTGAGTGGCGGATTCCCTGATGCAGCCCAAATAATATATAAGTATGGTAAAAGTCCAATACATAGAAAAATAAACATCTTTAGCAAAAAAGCCCATGTAATTTTTCTCTTAAAATAAATTAGAGCAATAACAAAACTTGGCACTACAAAAATAATTGCATGATGGTTTGAAATCCCAAGGCCCAAAATAAAAGCACAAAGATAAAAATAATTCATTTTTTGCGTGTAAAATATTTTTGCCAGAAAATAAAAGAAAAGTGAAAGAATAAGAACATGAAGAACATAAACCTGAGCAACCAACGAGTAAAACCAAAAAGATTCATATGTTCCTAGAGCAAAGACGCCAAAAAATGAGGCAAAAATATTACCCGTTATAAGTTTTATTAATTTGTAAACAAAAATTAATGTGAGTGCTCCAAAAAAACACGAAAGTATGTTAACTGCCCAAGAGTTATGAAAAAGAAGAAATACAACTCTTGTTAACAAACTATAAAGTGGAAATCCCGGATCATGCGCTACACCACCTACTGCAGCAACTGCCAAAAATTCTCCGGTATCACCATAAACAAGGGTTCTTGAAGAAGTATAAATATAGATTGACAAAAATGAGCAAAAAATCAAAATTTCGTAAATGTTAAATTTTGCAAAAAAAAATATCTTTTTTTTAAAATCTTTGAGCATAAATTATGGTTATTTAATATCTATTGGTAAATCATCATGTATTCTACTATACAATTTGAGTGTTGTAGGATTTGGAAGTAAATCTTTTGCTTTCAAAGCTGCATACAAGGCTTCCTTTTTATTACCTAACGAATACTCAGAAAGTGCCAAATATGCCCAGTACGTACCGTTATTCGGATACCTTTTAACTGCCTTAATAAGTAAAGCTTTTGAAACTTCTGGGCTTTCATGAAGAAGTAAAATTTTTGAAAGGCCGTTATAAGTATTTACCACAACGCTATCAGATTCCTTCGGAATATCTTTTATAGTTAGAACTTCATAATAATACTTTTCTGCCAATTTGTAATTTCCCAATTTATCATATATAAGACCCAAATCATAGATATTAGTAGCATGAGGCGAGTCTTTATATCCTTTTAGAAAATGCGGCAATGCTTCTTTAAAATAGCCCATTGCTGCCAAATCTGTTCCTAAATTGTCTTCCAAATCATAGTTATCATCTACTTTTACATCGTGGCTATAAAGTGTAATGCTATCAACCCAATCTGCATTCCTAATTATTGTTCGTACAGATAAGATAACAATAAGAATAACTCCAGCATAAATAAAAATCTTTATATTTTTCTGAATAAAGTTATTACTTTCTATCAAAATCCCAACAATTCCCAAAAAACCCACTATTGGGAAATACATCCATCTGTCAGCTACTGTCATGTCCAGTGGAAAAATTTGAAGTAACATTCCCATCCCCAAAAAAAGCCAGAGCACAAAAAATATATAAGTATTTCTGAAATTTTTAACACTAAATCCGACAAATAAAATCAAACCTATAAATATTAAACCCAACATCAAAGGGAAATAAAAAGTATTAAAACTAATTTGTGTTACTGTCCACCTCTGGTCAACTCCAATATTTATGGGTAAAAAAATTACTTTTATGTAATAAAAAATTATTTCTGGAATATTAATAAATCTTTGGTGAAGTGACAAAAGGCCAATGGGACTTGAAATGTTTTTAACAAAAAATACCTTTGCATACCAAAACCTTATGGGAAAATATATAAAAAATGGAGAAATTATAAAGGGAAGCATTTTTATGAAAGATTTTTTCTTAAAGAAAAGTAGATATATAGAGGCCATGATAAAAAATAAAAATCCTGTTTCCTTAGTGAAAAGTGATAATAAAAGCAAAAGAGAAAAAGCAATTTTGTACCATATATTTTTCATGCTTGAAGTTACTAATAAAAGCGCACTTATACCAAAAATAAATAAAAGTTCGCTTTGGGCAGCTCCAATATATACCACAGACTCAACTTGAACAGGATGAATTAAAAATATAAGTGAAAGGAAGAATGAAATATATTTGTTAAGAAATTTTTTAAATAACAAGAATAAAAGACAAGTATCAACTATATGCAATACAACTTGCACAAAATGATAATAGAAAGTTTGAATTCCAAATAAATTCCACAATGCAGAAAAATAAACGGCCGGTATCGGTCTGTAATAACCACCACTATTAAATTCATTGTAGGCAAAAAGCTTTACAATATTAAATTCATGTATGTATCTACTTAATCCAATATAGGTTACATCATCCCAAACAAATTTTCCAAATAACCCGTTAAAGAAAACAACAATACCAATAATAGCTATAAATAAAAAAGCTTTCTTTGTAGTTAGGGGTATAAAAAGGTTATAAAAGGAAAATTCGTTCTCACTTTTTTGCATACATTTAATGGTAACATGACACTACATCTCTTTCAATAATTCTAAATTTATAACGTATTATTCCTTTTTTGATCCCAGAATTCTCCCCTTCTTGTAAGATTTTCAACATCTTTTTTGTCTTCAAGCAACATTTCGACAATCCTTTCCAAAAAAAGTGTATTTTGAGATCCTTTAACCAAAATTAAATCCCCATCTTTTACAATTTTTAAAATCGCTTCTTTTGATGAAGTAACGTGTGGAAAATTTTCAAAAGGGAAATTAGACTTTTTGAGTATAGGCACTGCATATTTTTCAAGCTGTGGGCCGATAAGTATAGCAAAATCAACAGCCTTTATGATTTTTTCGGCTAGCTTTTCATGCATCTCTTCACTTTCTTCTCCCAATTCCCTCATATCTCCAATAATTGCAATTTTTCTTTTTGATTTACCAATTTCCGAAACAAAATCCAAAATGTCCAAAACAGGTGGAAGGGTTGCATTATTGTAAGTTGAATCAATAATAGTTGTATTTTTTATTCCTCTAAAAAGAGTTAATCTCCCGGCAGGAAGAGAAAAATTTTCCTCAAGGACTTTAATAGAGTCACTAATTTCTATATCTAGCGCCAAACCCACACTTATTGCAAATAAAAATTCGTAAGCAAAATGTTTGGGAAGAGGCTGAGAGAGAGTAAATTTGTAACTTTTATCTTCAAAGAAAATATTCATTGAAAAAGATTTTAGAGTACTTACTATATTCTTACCCATAACATCTGCTTCTTTTTCTAATGAAACAGTAGAAACTTCGGATTTAATAAATTCTTTAGATTTTAAAATTTCTTCATCGTCAATATTTAAGATTGCCGTACCGTCTTTTGGCAAACTTTTCAAAAGCATTGTCTCCTGCTCTGAGGTCATTTCAAGGATTTCTTTCGTTTTTAATTCAGGATCTAATTCAGTTGTATAAGGCTCAAAATACTCACTATGCTCAAGCGAAACATTTGTTACAACACCAATTGACGGACTGACTATCTTTAGAAGATATGACATATTCTTTGGCTCAACAGGACTATCTATTCCCATTTCAGTAACAAGAATATCTATCTTTGGCCAGTAAAACAAAATTTTAAAAGGTGCAAGTACAACGGCCTTAAGCCATGCAAAGTAGGAAAATTGCCTCATATGAATCCCTAAAATGTGAAGAGGAATACCTGTCTCACTATTTTTTTCTTTAGTTGAATCAACTTTGTATTTTGTCTTAAGAATAATCGTAATGAGCTGGCTTAAAGAACTTTTGCCACTACTCCCTGCAACACCAATAATAAAAGGTTTTGTTTTAAAAAGCTGGAGTTTGGCAAATACGCGGATATACCACAAAACAAATGGGCTAAACAATTTCTTCATCCTAAAAGTATTATAGCGCAGAAATGACTTATGAGTTGTGAAGAAATACCTTTTTAGAAAGTGATAAAAGTCGAATTAATAACAGGTTTGATTATCTTCTATCAGGATGCGCTATATAGTATTCATATTCCGCTTCCTCGTAATATTCTTTCAAAACCTTCCAATTGGTCTGAAGTTTGTGTGCTTTACTTGTCGTATCAGTGTGCAACTCATGCATATTGCTCCAGTATCTTTCTGTTCTGGGATTGTATCTTGAACCTAGCAAATTAACAAGGCTTTCGATTCGGCTATTTTCCTCTTGTAATTCCGCTTTGTCCCATGCATACCTTCTACAATGTTGCCCAAAAATACAAGTGCGACAAAGAGCATCTTCTTCTGTTGCTGTAATAGTAACAGGTAGAGAATCTTTATAGAAAGGTATTGCCTCAACAATTTGTACATTTTTTTCAATAAATGTTTGGTAATCAGACATATTAAAACCAACCATATCAATATAATGAGGCTGGCAAGTCATAGTATTTGTGGGTGTACTACTTGGGGGGAAAATTGTTATTAATTTTTGACGTAACTGCTCGTGAGTAAAATTTCCTTTGGAAAGATAATATAAGGTTCCAAATCCTTCTCTAAGTACACTAACATGGTGAGGTTTGATATAGAGATGATTTTCTGTAAGTTCTCTGCTGAATAATCTATTTTTCCCCCGATTAATTATTGCTTCTACCATAAGCAGACATTTTAACAAAAATCTTATAGTGTTACAACCATAGAAACATCGAGGTTGATTATGATGGTTCTAAAAATAAACTTTTACTATTCTCCCTCAGTCGGAGTAACGCCGTAGTACTGAAGTAAATCCCGTGATATATCAAAAAAAACAGGAGCTGCAGTCTCCGCACCGTAAATTGATGCTTTTGGCTTATCTATAATAACAAGCATAACATATTTAGGATCATCAGCAGGCGCATAACCGATAAAGGAGGCAATTGTTTGAGTCGGATCATAGTGGCCTGCAACAGGAATAGAAGCTGTACCTGTCTTTCCTGCAATTCTATAACCTTTAAGACGTGCAAAACTTGCCTCTCCTTTATCAACAGTATATACAAGCATTTCAGTCATTATTTTGGCTGTTTGGGGTGATATCGGCTGAGATATTTTTTTGGGAGGAATGACAATTGTCTGATTATCATCAGTAATTACTTTATCTACAATGTGAGGCTCCATTCTTGCTCCTCCATTTGCAAGAGCCGAAAAGCCGTCAAGAAGCTCAATTGGGGTAACAGATATACCCTGTCCAAAAGCACTCGTTGCAATGTCAACTGGATACCAAGTTTTTCTGTCACTAATTGTTGAGGCAGTCTCTCCCTGTAAATCAATTCCAGTAGGATCCGAAAGTCCAAATTTGTCAAAATTAGAGAGCATTCTATCAAGCCCCATAACTTTTGAAACATATACCATACCAGTATTATCAGAGTGCCTGATCACATCTTCCATCGTTGTATTTGGGAAATACTCGTCATTCCAGGTATGAAGAGTATAATCTTCAACTTTTACAGGTCCCGCGCATATTGGACACTTTGAGTCTGGTTTTAAAAGCTTGTTATCAATTGCTCCTGCCATAACAATTGGTTTTACAGTAGATCCTGGCTCATACAGATTGGTTATAAAGGGGTTTTTATATAAAGACTGACCATATTCCCAATAATTTTTTTCGTCAAAATTTGGATAGCCTGCCATGGCAATTATCCCACCTGTTTTTGGATCCATAATTCCCACCATTCCTCCGTCTGCTCCATATTTTTCAACCGCATCTTTTAATTTTTGCTCAACAAGGAATTGAATTGCACGATTTATATGAAGTACCAATGTTCTTCCGTCTTGGCTTTGGGCAGAATTATCCAGCTTAGAAAGAATTGGTCTACCCAGCGCGTCATGTATCTCAACGGCACTTGCATCCCTCCCACGAAGTTGTCTGTCATAGTAACCCTCAAGTCCAAAATACCCTTTATCATTGCCTTGCGAATCTTTTCCAACAAAACCCAAAAGCTGTGCAGCCATGGATGCTTCGGGATAAAATCTTGTGTATTCTACCTGAAAACCAATTCCCGGTATGTTGAGACTTTCTACTTTATCTTTAATTCCGGAATCAACTCCTTCTTGAATTGAGGCCCAATATCCGGGCAAATCAAGTCTCGCGCTTATGGTTGCTGCTTTTGTATCAAGTATTGATGAAAGCAAATCTGCTACTTTATTTTTATCTGTTACTTCTTTAGGATTTGCAAATACAAGATAGGAGAGTTTGTTGGTGACAACGGGAAATCCGTCTGATGTCTCAATATCTCCTCTTTTTGCTTCAATTGTTATAACACTTCCGTACTGAGACTGACCAAGCTGGGAAAGCTCGTCCGCTTTTACAACCTGCCAATAAAAAAGCTTTGAGAGAATAATAAAAAAGGAAAAAAAGAAAGTAAAAAGAACAAAAAGATAACGCCATCTCATTGTCTTATTGCCAGAGGTTGGACTCCTCCCAAAACAATTGAAGATTTATTTTCCACAAATCCTTCAGCAGACGCGCTAGCCTGAATTGTTGTGTAGGCAGATTTTGTATAAAGTTGTTCTTTAAGCATCATATTTTCTTTTTCAATTTGCGCAATTTTTTCCTGCATTTTTCCAAGAGTTATTCCGTCTGTTGAAAACGCATTTGAAATAGAAATCTGCACAATTGATAATACAACAATAATGCCAATAAGACTACTGATTATGATAATTGTTTTTTTCATATTCATATTTTTTCAAAAATTCTTAATTTTGCGCTTCTACTTCTTTTATTTTCAATTTGTTCATTTTCTAATGGAACAATAGGCTTTTCAGTTATTATTCTCCCCCTATTTTCTTCCTGAAAATTTTTAAACATATTTTTTACTATCCTGTCCTCAAGAGAATGGAAAGAAATAACGGCAATCCTTCCCCCACTTTCTAACAAGTCCAGTGCTTTCAAAAGTGCATCAGAGAGACTATTTAATTCATCATTTACGGCAATTCTTAGTGCCTGAAAAACTCGTGTAGCCGGATGAATTTTGCCTTTTACAGGATAAGAGCGGTAAATTACATTTGCCAAATCCAAAGTTGTAATAATTGGCCCTTTTTCCCGTCTTAAAACAATATTCTGAGCAATTCTATTTGCGAATTTTTCCTCACCATATTTTAGGAAAAGTTCTGCTAGCTCTGACTTTGTTAGACCATTTACCAAGTCAGCAGCCGTAACCTGCAAGGATTTATCCATTCTCATGTCCAAAGGGCTATCTGAAAGAAAAGAAAACCCTCTTTCCGGACTGTCCAATTGATGGCTTGATACCCCAATATCAAAAATTATTCCAGATACCCTCTCAAAGCCATTTTCTGTTGCGATCTTGCTTATATTTGAGAAATTACCGTAAGACAATTTCAATTTTGACTGCAAAATTTCAGATTTGAAATTCTCACGAACAAATTCTAAAGCTTCATTGTCTTGATCTATTCCAAGCACAACTCCGCCTCTTTTGATAATCTCTCTTGTATGTCCACCCGCTCCAAGAGTTGCATCTATATACTTTTGCCCACTCTTTATCGCTAGGCCATCAATTGTTTCTTGTAAAAGAACACTTTTATGATAATTACTCATTTCTGTCCTCTTTCCGGGCAGAAACAGATAATTTTTCAGCTATTGATTCAATTTTTGTTGCAAGCTCAGCATTGTATTTGTCCCATCTTTTCTTGTCCCAAATTTCAACATAGCTATCTTGCCCGACAAAAACGATTTCCTCACTCAAATCTGCAAACATTCTCAAATATTCAGGAAGTATAAATCTTCCCTTGTCGTCTAGGTCAATATAGCTCGCTCCTCCCAGTAAAAAACGTTTTGTTTCACGTGCACTTGATCTTGTAACCGAGCTTTCCTCTATATCCTCAAGCACCTTAGTCCAATTTGATTCTGCTATAACCATTAATGCTTGTTCAAAACCCTTAGTCACTATAAATTTATCGCCCAAAATTTGACGAAACTTTTTAGGGAATGCAACTTGGTGTTTGATGCTTATTTTACCGTCAAATTGACCTATTAGCATATACTTTTTCCTACTTTGGACTACTTATTATTGTGCATCAAATAGAATATTCTTGTCAAGCCTTATATATAGGGTATTTAGGTAAATTAAACACTACTATGAGGCTGCAATAAATGACGGTTTTTGCTATACTACCTGAATTATGTCAAAAAC
>DASVCQ010000009.1:0-5154 GCA_036381535.1 Patescibacteria group bacterium
GCATCTGAATATTGTGCTTTAGTAATATAGCCCAAATCTCTCATATGGGACAATACTTCTTTTTGTCTATTCTTCCAAAGGTTTGAGGTCGCATAGGGAGAATATCTTGTTGGTGCCTGAGGCAATCCCGCCAAAAAAGCAGACTGAGCCAAATCTAGGTCCTTAACATGTTGACCAAAATAAGTCTGGGATGCAGCCTCTACTCCCCAGGCAGTACCACCATAAGGAACAAGATTAAAATACATCTCCAAGATTTGATCTTTTGTATAAACATGCTCTGTCCAGAATGCCAAAATAAGCTCTTCTAATTTTCTACTGATGCTTTGTTCGGATGTTAAGAAGGCTGATTTTATAAGCTGTTGGGTAATTGTAGATCCACCTTGGATTTTCCCTCCTTGCGAGTCAATAATTGCAGCCCTAATTATGGCAATAAGGTCAAATCCTGGATTGGAATAAAAATTTTTATCCTCAGTTGCGATAGTTGCTTCTTTTAAATATTTTGGGACATCACTTAAATGGATAATTGTTCGGTTTTGATTAGCATAAAATTGGTACAAAAGATGGTGATTGCGATCATAAATTTTGGTTGTTTGGGGAAATTGTTCTTGCTGAAGAGAATTTGGATTCGGTAAATTTTGAAGCAAAATAATAACAACAATTGGTAAGAAAACAAAAATAAAAGAGAAAATTGTTCCGATAAAAAAATACTTGAGCTTGGTTTTGTAAGATGTATAGCCCAGCTTATTTTTGTGTTTTTTAAAAGGATAGAGAATAACTTGCTTAATTTTTCCTACAATCGTAACAAAAAGAAAAACGAGAAGTTGTAGGAAGGAAAGACAAAGAGAAAAAAAAGCAATTGTCAAACTACCTATAACGATAAGTAAATTTTCTGTAAATATGAAAAATTTTTTGAGAATATCCATACCCGTATCTTTTAGGCAGGGCTAGAGTCATTATACAAAGAGCATGAAAGCTGTGAAATAAGACGAACTATATCAAAATCAATTTTTAGTTTTAAATTTTTAATTTCATTTTGTGTAACTTTTTAAGGCGTTGGGGTAGGAGCCTCGGTTGGAGCAGGACAAGACAAGCAATATTTGTCTCCTGTTGGATCTTGATACATTGTTACATTCCTAAGTTCTAAATTGTCCGTTTGCCCCGGACTTGGAGGACGATTGGTTGATTTATCTATCCATTGATTTTCCTGGGTTACCTGTGGTTGTTTTTTCTCAGTCCCTTTGATGAAATATTCCATGTGAGTTGTTGGGCATTTGTTGTCTGTAAAAGTCTCACCTGAATAAAGGCTACACACAGGGAGCTGTACAACATTTGCAGGAGGGACTGGCCTCGGAAGTGGTTTGTCATCAAGTAAGTACCCCATAATTTTATGCCAGATGGGTGCTGCGCCCGTAATACCTGATGCAAGCCCATTCATAGGAGAATTGTCATTATTCCCAACCCAAACAGTTACTACGTAATTTGGAGTGTATCCAATTGTCCAATTGTCTCTGAAATCATTGGTAGTACCTGTCTTAACAGAGACATATTTATTTGGAAAGTAGAGTGCAGAACTTCCTCCGAATTCTGTAAGTCTTGCCCCGTTATCTGCCAAAATATCTGAAATAATATACGAGACTCCTTCGGGTAAAACTTTTACTCCAAATATGGGACTTTGAGGAGGTTTGTACTCCTCAAGTACTTCACCTTTACTATTTGTAACTTTGAGAATCGGGTGCAAATCTACCCTATACCCGCTATTTGCAAAGACTCCAAAAGCGGTAGTCATATCAAGCATTGTCACCTCTCCTCCTCCAAGAGTTAGTGAAAGACCGTAGTCTCCGGCACTGCTAAATGTTGTAATACCCATTTCTTTTGCAAGCTCTATCATCGAATCAACGCCATTTACCTTGAGCATTTTTACTGCCGGGATATTAAATGAGTTACCAAGTGAATGCCTGATATCCACAACACCGTGAAATTTGCTGTCATAATTAACAGGACAATAGGAGGCTTTACCGGGATTTGGAAAACAAGTCGCCTGATCTATAAAGGCAGTTGCTGCTGTATATCCATGAATCAGCCCGTCCGCATAATTAATAGGCTTAATTGATGAGCCTGGCTGTCTTTTCATTGTAGTTACATTTACATTTCCATCCGTGTTTTTTGTGTCAAAGTAGTCTCGGGACCCGACCATTGCCAAAATTTCACCCGTTGCCGGATCGCTAATTACTGCTGCACCATTTGTTACATGATAGGGGACTAAATGTCCAACTTCTGTTGCAACAGTTTCTTGAGCAAAATTTTGAAGAGACAAATCAAGTGAGGTTTGGACTTTTAGACCTCCTTCCTCAACTGTCTTTGTGCCGTATTTTTGTTCAAGGAGGCTTTTTACATAAAGAACAAAGTGTGGAGCTTTTATATCATTTCCAAAATTTGAATAGCGAAGCTCCTCTGCTGCTGCCTTTTCTTTTTGTGCCTCGGAAATATAACCATTGTCTTTCATAGCATTGAGTACTTGCATCTGCCTTTGTTTGGCAAGTTCTGGATGTGGGCCAAAAGGAGAATATGAAGTTGGTGCCTCTGGAAGTCCTGCCAAGAGTGCAGATTCTGCCAAATCCAAATCCTTTGCGTGTTTGCCAAAATAAGTCTGGGATGCTGCCTCAATCCCGTAGGCTGTCCCGCCGTAGGGGATTTGATTTAAGTACATATCTAAAATTTTGTCTTTTGGATACAAAACTTCTGTCACAAAGGAAAGAAATATTTCTCTAACTTTTCTGGTCAGTGTCCTTTCAGGAGAAAGAAGAGTATTTTTAACCAGTTGTTGAGTAATAGTTGATCCGCCTTGGACTTGTTTGTGAAAGACGGTCTCATAAAATGCTCTGGCTATACCTCGAATATCAATTGGCCCGTGGCGGTAAAAATCCTTATCTTCTATAGCAATAGTTGCCTCCTGAACAGTCTTTGGAATGGTTTTGAGAGGGATTGATGTCTGATTGCGATTCCCATATATTGTATATAAAAGCACTCCATTTCTGTCGTAGATTTGGGTTGATTGAGGAAAATTATTGTTTGCAAGCTTGATAGGGGAGGGAAGATCTCTTAATATAAAATAATAAAACAAACCGGCAAGAAGAATTATTGGAACAACAAATCTCCAGTAGGACAAAATCTTAAGAAAGATTTTATATCCCGATTTCACAAAGCGTTTTGCTTGTGGCATAGGCTTTATGATAGCATGGAAAAGCCTACTAATACAAGAATTTCTCTAGAAAATTTGTCATAATTTATTAGCTACGGCGTTATTTTAAAATGTATGTTTGGAAATTTAAATTGGGTTGATTTTGTTGTTATTGCGGTAATTGCGTTTTATGCTCTTGAAGGATATGCAATTGGGGGAATAAGTGCTTTTTTTGATTTTCTTAAATTTGTTACTTCATTTCTTGCGGCACTTAAGCTTTACGGGCTTGTAGGACAGCTGCTTTTCCATTTTTTTTCGCTTCCACAGGGAATTTCCAACGCAATAGGATTTTTTGTTGTGGCTTTTTTGGTTGAAATTATTCTCCAAATTTCACTCGCGGGAATTTTTGTAAAAATACTTAATAAAAGCCTTTTTAAGAAACCTGAATGGAAAAAATGGGACAATTTTGTAGGAATTATTCCCGGAGTCTTCTCAGGTTTGGTACTGTTAATGTTTTTATTCACAGTGATAGTCTCTTTACCTGTTTCGCCTTTTTTAAAAGACTCAATAACCGGCGGAAAAATCTCGGGCATTTTGGTTGAGCGCTCAACTAGTCTTGAAAAACAATTCAATAACATTTTTGGTGGTGCAGCAAATGAGACGATCAACTTCTTAACAGTTGAGCCAGATAGTAATTCATCGGTGAGACTCAATTTTACTTATAAAAACGGCACGGTAGACACATCTGCTGAGGAGCAGATGCTAACAATGGTAAATAATGAAAGGACAAGCCGCGGCCTTTCTCCACTTGTTATGAATGAGGGATTAAGGGATCTTGCACGTGCTCATGCTCGCGACATGCTTGAGAGAGGCTACTTTTCTCACTACACGCCTGAAGGACTTACTCCTTTTGACAGGATGGATAAAGCGGGAATAAGCTACACTGCAGCAGGGGAGAATCTGGCTTTTTCTCCAAATGTTACTTTGGCCATGCAGGGTCTTATGCAGTCACCGGGACATAGAGCAAATATTTTATCTAAAGATTTTGGGAAAGTAGGGATTGGGGTAATAAGTGCAGGAATTTTTGGCGAGATGTTTGTTCAGGAATTTACAGATTAAATTGTAATTAATCCTGAGCTTGTCGAAGGATTTGTGCAAGAGTTTTTTTATTAAATTTATTCTTCTTCAGGCCTTTAAGAGGCTTTTGTACGTCTTGCCCGATCGTAATGGGTTTGGTCTACTTTATCCTCAACATCTTGAATTGTTCTTGGGGTTGGGTGGGGGTCTTTATCTCCTTTGTTTTCTTCATGCACGGCGAAAGGATCTTTTCCGTCTCCCATCACAGCAAGTCTTTTCCCCTCAGGCGTCTCAACAAAAGCACCGTGTGCTGTTACTTTTGGACCTGCGCTTTCTATAACTTTGCCTCCCTCGCCCAAACGAAATTGCTCTGGCCTTTTACTTGTCGAAAATGAGAAAGACATGGCTATATCATATCAGGCTTTTTTAGAATTGCAAGTTGTGGGTTGCAATCCCCAAAATAAGTCCTTATACTAATTTTATGGTACGTGTTGCTATCAATGGATATGGGCGAATAGGACGCGTTGCGCATAGAATTATCCTTCAAAAGCATCCTGAAGTTGAGGTTGTTGCCATAAATGCAGGCAAGTCAACAGATCTTAAAGGTTGGATGTATCTTCTAAAATATGACACAAATTACGGTGTCTTAAATGGCTTTGACCTAAAAGTTACTCCAAATACAGATGAATCAAAAGAAGATTTTTTGGGCGTACTTTCTATTAACGGAAAAGAAATTAAAGTCTTTTCCCAAAAAGACCCTAGTCTTCTTCCGTGGAAGGACTTAGAGGTAGATGTAGTTATTGAATCAACAGGTCATTTCTTAACTAAAGACAAGGCAAAAGCACATATTGATGCGGGTGCAAAAAAGGTTGTCATGTCTGCGCCGGCAAAAGATGATA
>DASVCQ010000010.1:0-4494 GCA_036381535.1 Patescibacteria group bacterium
GTTGATTCTTCCCAAAAAAGTGTAAAAGAACGTTTGAGCTTGCTAAAAAAACATGTTGATATGTATCAAAAAAATTGGGGAGAAAAAAAGAATTTCCAAATTCTAAAAAAGTATTTTAAGATCTACCTATCTGATTTTGAAGGGGCATCGGATATGAGACAAAAATTTATGGAAACAAATAACTATTCTGAAGCGCTAGAATTAGCAGAGGTTTTGTTAAATACTAACATATGATAAGAATTAATATTGCCTTTAGACTACCAAAAGATGTTGAGACAAAAGCAATAAATATTGCTGTAAATTTGGCCAAAAATAAGGAAAATTACTTTTTCTTGGACGGAATTACTGCACTTTCCCATGTGAAAATATATGCACCAGTTGTGGAAGAGAATAAAGTTCCTGAGATTTTAAATACTCTAGAAAGGGAAGTAGCTAAAATTGAGGAAGTTTATTTGACTGTTGCTAAAGTATCTCAGAATCAGGGTTTTGTGAGTATAGAATTTGGACTGACTCCTGATATAAAAAAGATTCAGGATGAAATCTTAACTTTAATAAAAGATTTTAGAGCAGAAAATTTATCTGAAGAATTTTTGAATGGAGCAGATTACAATATGAATCATTCTGAAGGAAGTGTCCAATCCCTTGAAAAATACGGATCTGTTGGGATTGTTAATTATCATCCTCACTTAACACTCTTTAGGCTAAAAAATGAAATTGATGCGGAATTGGCAAAAAGAAAAGTTGAGTGGGATACTCCTCGTTTTAAGATAAGCAAAATTGGTGTATTTGTAATGGGTCAACACGGCGTATGCAACGAATTAATCGAAGAATTTGAATTAAAAAAGCTGTGAGTTGTGAGTTTTGAGCATTAGATACTCTATCTAAAAGACATGTGGTGTGTTACTCGTAGTGAGACTATAATAGTATTATGAAGACAATAAGACCTCTCTCAAATCAACCACTTCCCCATAATGCAAAAAAAGTTTTTGAGGGAGTTCTCTTTAGTGTGTATCAATGGGAGCAGGAAATGTTTGACGGGACAAAAGAAGTATTTGAAAAAATTGCAAGACGGGATACGGTTGGAGTTATTGCTGTAACAAAAAATAAAAAAATACTCATTAGCTTTCAGGAGCAGCCAAGCATGAAACCATTCATTGGTACACCAGGCGGAATAATTGATGCGGGAGAAGAGCCTTTTGACGCTGTCCAAAGAGAGCTTTTGGAAGAGACAGGGTATAAAAGTGAAAAGTGGGAATTATTTGATAGTGTGCAACCAACAACAAAGATAGATTGGGCGATTTTTATTTTTATAGCAAGAGACTGCGTAAAAATTCAGGAGCCAAGGCTTGATGCGGGAGAAAAAATGGAAATAAAAGAATTAAGTTGGGATGAATTTTTGGAAATTATAAATAAAGATGAATTTAGGGATAAAGAATTAGCACTAAAAATACTAAGAATGCAGGCCGTTGGGCAAATAGAGACACTCAAGCAACAACTTCTAGGATAAATAATCTCTTTACTTTCATATCCCAACTAAGTATAATCCCAATATTAATATGGGACTGTTAGAGCACAAGCCAAAATCTAGACTTATTTTTGTCAGACACTTAGAAACTCCTATTATTCAACAAAGGTACATTCTAAAAAAAGACCCCAAATATGTTCGATTTTTGCATCTTATAAACACCGCAACACCGCAAACTTTGCCAAATTTTGTACCCGAAATTAAGGCCTTGGGTGAAGATATTTTGGGTCGCTATGAAATGATGCCAAAAGATAATGTCTTGCCTATTGCAGGTGGCCAAGAAGCTTGGGGAATGGCAATAGGTAATGCAATAGAAGATAGATATAGGATTGATGAAATAGAGGAGTCAACACATCTTAGAGCAAGACAGACTAGGGAATTATTGCAAAGAGGATCATCTCAACTTGCAGAGCTAACAGTTGCCCAAAATCCTGACTTAATAGAGCGTACCTTTGGAGATGCTGATATATTTCCATTTGGGAGATTGTATTTATCTACCAATATGGAGGAGTTAGGAAAATTTGTTGCGGATCGGGATAATTATACTTATCCAAATTCTGAGATAAAACCTGTTTTTAACGCTCGCATGCAAAGACAAGCAAATAGGTTTGAAACAAAAGCTGATTATGCTGGGAAGACTACTCTTGTTGTTGGTCACAGTACAGTTACCAAGCATCAAGTTGCAATTCTTACCAGACCCACCTTAATTGAGAGAGCTTTGGGTCGAAAAAATCCTTATAGTGACTTAAGTGTAGATACTGGCTCAATTACTGTTCTTGAGGAAAAAAGAAAATTAAATCCATTGTCCAGAAGAAGAAGATATAGAGTAATTGCTGCAAATGAGCGTCTTGTCCCTATGCCTACTTTATAAATTTTATCCTGTAAATTTATCACATTTCATTTCAGATTTAAATTCCAAAATTTAATTCTTGGGTAGATATTCTCAAGTCTTGTCTTTTTATATAAAAAATATAACTTAATTTCACTAACTTTTAAATTTATAAAAACAATCGAATTATAGTACTGACTGAAGGAAAAATTTTTATATGAAAAACTCTATTAAATGCTAAAGCTAAGCGTTTTATTTTTTCAAAAGATATTAAGATATTTCCAGGAGTTTCCAGGTGAGTGTTTGGGAATTCATGGATAGGTGATAGGCTGCATTCCCATCCGTGACCGAAAAAAGATGGTGTAAAACCGAACTGAAGGCTTTGGTATAGTAAAGGTTGGTTTGGGTAATATTGTATATCCTTCCTTTCCACTTGAATTTCTTGGGCAGTATGCATTTTTTTTCGGCGTCAAAGAGTGTTACGACACTAATATTTTCGTTAATTTCCATACATATGTTTGAGTAGCTAATAGAAATCAAGAACTACCTTTAATTTGTCTCTACTTACTCGAAGGATAAATAACACTTAGTGATACTTTCGTATCACGCTGACGACAACACCTCCTATCTCTAAAGATTGCCTGGGTTGGATAACGGGATATTTTTTGTTGGCAGGTAAAAGTGTGATATCTCCAAAATTATTGTGATAGTATTTTACTGTCCATTCCCCATCAACATTTGCCGCGACAATGTCTCCATTTTTTGGCTCTCTTTCCCGCTCAACAATAACGATGTCTCCTTCGTGAATCCCCTCATCTATCATTGAGTCACCCTTTACTGTCAGAGAAAAAATAGTACCCGGTCTATTTAATAAATAATCATAGACGTCTATAGCATCAGTCTGCATGTCAGCAACTGTCGGGTAGCCTGCTTTTATGATGCCTAAATTAGGAATAGTAAAAAGATTTTTGGGAAGTAATTTACCATTCTCATCTTTTTCCAAAACTCCAGCCTCCAAGAGTTTTTTGACCAAATATTGACTGCTTGCTTTGGTAGTGTAGCCAAATAGATAACAAATTTCCTGATAGCTTGGCATTCTTTTATGCTTAACAAAAAATTTTCTTATCATTTCAATCGCTTTATTTATATCCATATGTTTTATTTACTATTTATTATTTTTGATTTTTCCAAACTATTTCTAGAATAGTACGATCGTACTAAGGAGTCAATATGTCAAATAGTATCATAATATGAATTTTTTATCACAATCATTGACAAGGGCTCTTGTTATCTGTTATCTTCCAAATATTAATGGAAATTTTTAACAGACTTATTGCTTTGAAAGCAACAAAGAAAACCGCAGTAATGCCACTTGGGTATGATGGGAGTGAATTTACAAGTCTAGTAAGGACTACAGCAATAGAATTATTAGACAGACATGCTCCAAGGCGTCAGCAAAGAAGAGTATTGGCAGACAGATATGAAGAAGTCGCCAGAAAAATAATTCTTGAGGAGTATTTTGTAGACGGTGGTAGTCCAAATCCGATTGGACATAATATGACCAGTCTCAAAACCCGTTTAAGTAAATCTTCCATAGACATTAGAAAAGTTGGAAGAATTTCGGGAATGTTAGACAAGCTTGATAAAAGACGGGAAGTTGTTTTAAGACCTCAGAGATAAATATATTTTAAAACTTCAAAATTACGGATTGATTTTGCTTTATTGGTAATGTACAATTTCTATCTTATGGCAGAGAAATCTACGGTATTCCTTTTAGTAAGACATCTTACTTCCACAGGAGCCCATGCTCGCGAGGGTTTTTTTGATCCTTCACGTAACTACGCAGTAATTCCTCAATATAAGAGAATCAAAGATACAGTTAAAAGTATTAAAGGACAAAATCTAAATATTGATGAGGCAAAAAAAATTCACAGCAAATTAATTGAGAGTGGAGATTTGAAAGTTGTTGAGGATGTCTTGGATAGAATTGGATACGCGGGTCTTGGCCCTGATAAAGATTTACCACTTGTACCGGGAGAGAGTGAAAGAGGAAGGGAAATAGGAAGTGCTCTTAAAATTTATCTTAATCAAACTCTCGGACGAGGTATTGATAGAGCAGAATCTTCCCCATTTGAGAGAG
>DASVCQ010000011.1:0-2501 GCA_036381535.1 Patescibacteria group bacterium
CGCTTCACACATGATAATAATTGTTGTACCCATATCAGGCTCAAGCATAACAAGTCCAAGCACAACACCTAATAGTAAAGCAAACGCCAAAAACCTTCCTTTTTCTTTGGTACTAAACCAAGCTGCAAGATAAATGGCAAGCGACAATTTTATAAATTCTGCCGGCTGAAGTATAAAAAGCCTAAAATTTATCCATCTATGCGCTCCAAGTACTTTTACACCTATTCCGGGAATAAAAACAGCAAGTAAAAGGAAAATTGCCATTATTAGTATTGGTACGGCCAGATTATAAAATTTTTTATAATCAAACCAAGCAAAAAACCCAAGACCTACTAACCCAATCACCATCCATTTTGCCTGATCAACAATATAGTGATATTTATTACCAAAATCTCTGAAAGAAATAAATGAGGATGCGTCAAATATCATCAAAAGCCCAAATAGCGTAAGAAAAATAACCAGTCCAAGAAGAAGAAAATCTATTTTTTTCATTAAGTTAATAATACTGTATTTTGACAGTTATTGGAAATAAAAAAATTAGTGTATGAAGGCAATGTAGAGTCCAATTACTGCAAATATAAATCCCAGAAGCCAAGCACGCATAACAATCTTTGGTTCTTCCCATCCTCTTTTTAATAAATATAGATGAAGCGGCGCAACAGGGAGTATTCGCCTCCCTAAAAATTTCTTTGCCAGAATCTGTAAAAGCGAAGAGCCGATTTCAAGAACAAATACTCCCCCAATTATCGCAAGAGCCATAATTTTACCCGTTAAAAGTCCAGAAATCGCCAGCGTTGCTCCAAGAGCAAGAGACCCTACGTCTCCAAGCCAAATACGGGCTTTGTAAATATTAAAGTACAAAAATGCTCCAACCGATCCCATAAGGATGGCAATAAAAATACCCAAAGAGATATCAAGTTGTGCCGCAGAAATAGAAAGAAAAGCAAGAAGAGCTATTAGAAATAGTCCGGATGCAAGTCCGTCCAGTCCATCCGTAATATTGAAAGCATTAGTAAATGAGACAATAACAAAGGCTGCAAACGGAATAAATAAAAAGCCAAGACTTGCCAGACCAATTCCTCTAATAAATATAAAACTGTATCCTAATTTTGTATATAGAAGAGTAGCCAAAATAAAAGCAAGCACCCACTGTATCAAAAATTTATGTCTAAATCTCAAACCAAAAAATGTTGAATTCTCATTTTCTTTATGAACCAATTTTTTAAAGTCATCATAAAGTCCTAACAAACCAAATCCAACAAATCCGCCCAAAAGAATTGTCATTTCCCAAGGATTAATATCAACATTAAGAATTCCATAGGACCAAAGGGTTAATACAGATACAACAGCAATTATAAGCACTCCTCCACCAAAAGGTGTACCCACTTTCCATTCGTTAAATTTATCAAAAACTAAAGTTCTTTTATTAAATAAATCTTTAGTAACTTGCTTTTGTCTTTGAAGTTTTATTTTATACAAAAAATCAATAAAAGGAACCAGAAGAATCGCCGATATAAAAAAAGACAATATCGTTAACCCAAGTAATTGAGACATGCCTTTAATTATACTCCAAAAAGCCTATGTGTAGCAAATCAGCCCAGGTACTTTTAAATTTTTTTGAGTCCCTAATGCCAAAATTGATATATCTAAAAACCATTAACTATGTTTTAAAATTAGTATCCTTTTCTAATTCTGCTTATTGTTTCAATGATAAATGTCTTAAAATACCACGGCGACAGAGGCAAGTCCTGAGCGTGTAAAAATTCTTTCTTCTCTCCGCCAAAACCTGTTTTGAAAAGAGTCAAACCTGCCCATGGGTGCTTTTTTGACTCATTCGAGGCAATTCCCCAAAAATTGTACAATTTTTTTCCTCTTTTTTTAGCCTCCTTAATGGCTTCCCACTGAATTAAATACGAAACAGAAAGGTTGCGGTAGGTGTCATCACTTGCTCCATGATGATAGATTGCCATATTCCCAGCAAAATCAATTAAAGCACCTCCTATTATTTTGCCTTCATATTTTCCAAGTATCAACAAAGCATTTTTATTTTGACCCAAAATTTCTAATTCTTCAACCAGTCCTTTATGCGCAACAAATCCCCTATGCTTTGCTAATTCATTATAAATTTCCAAAAATCCCACGACATCTTTATTTACATTTTCTGTTTTAATTATTTCTATATTTTCTTTTTGGGATTTCTTTATTAAGTACCTATGTGATTTTCTCATGCTAGAGAGTATCTCATCTTCGCTTTTCTCTATATTCAAAATCCAACAGATTTCAGCATCCATATTATGTATTGGCGAATCCCTAAATCCAAAAGACTTTATCATGTCTTTTTCTTTTCCGTTTTTATCTATCAAGGGACTTACTCGTATAAAAAAATTATTTTCTTTAGATTTCTTAAGATAACTAGTCAATGTCTCCAAATATTCTCTTTTAAATTTATTAAAAATTGGCCCATGTCTAAGATGAATATAATTACCTCGTTTTGCGTGAAT
>DASVCQ010000012.1:0-2265 GCA_036381535.1 Patescibacteria group bacterium
AATTCCTGCAATTTCTGTTGATACCTAATATAGTCCTCTTGATTATTAATTTCAGTGCTGACTCCATATTTATGTAATAAGTTTATCCTTTTTTCTACTATTTGTGGACGATTTTCTTCAGCAGATATAAAGTTATTAAGACTAAATTGGTCGAATGTCTGTCTTATAACAAATTCTCTGAGTAAGGATGGATTATTACTATAAACATTTAATACAATTCTGCTAAACAATCTATATAATTCTGCCTGTTGCTGTGGAGTTTCAGTAGAGACACCAGCTAGTGCTAATAAGCCAGAGTCTCTATATGTTAAAGCCTCTAACTTCCCAAAACGAGTATTTGGGTCGTCATTTGGATTTATATCATTAATAGGCTCAAAATTTGGCCAAGCATACCCCTGTGCTCTAAGTTCGGGATTGGGATGAGGAAGGAAAAAGGGCTCCGCTTTTTCTAAATCCGAAAGTCCATTAAAATCCCTCTTCAAACCATCAATTGCTGTCTGTCCATCTGGAATTTTGTCTCCAACCCACCACTTTGGGTTATCTTCTTTTCTTGCTTTTGGCTCCTCAACCATTCCAAATATTTCTGGTAAGGGATATGGCTCACCTGGCTTTAGTGCTTCTACTTCTTCTCCCTCTTCTACTTCCCCATTATTATCTACATTAGCTTTTCCATAATTTATATCCGGCAATTTTTGAGCATCGGACATAAAGTTAAGTGCGTCCTTATCCTCAGGTTTTAGCTTGTCTTCACCCATCTCTGCCTTTTCTACTTCTTCCCTATTAGTTAGCGCCATAACTTCGGCTGCTACCATTGCACCAAGGCCGTGCTTTGCATTTTTGCCTGCAAGTCTTAGAAGAGGCGCAATCTCCTCAAGTCTTTTTTCTATTTCTTTTTCATCAATCTCTTTGTCTCTTGGCGCGACTGCTTCAACAAGCTTTCTAACAAGCGTACTTGATTTAGTCTTTGCCTGATCTTTGGAGGAGCTCTCCGAAAAATACTCTTGATACATCTTTAAAGCAGCAAGCTCTTCCTCACTTGCTTTTTGTAAGTCTATCTTGTTATTCTCCGGCAAATCTGCATTTATTTTGTCATTTACCAAAGCATAAAGCTTGGGATCATTTCTGAGAGTGTCGTAATCATATTCACCTTTCCCAATTGCATCTACCACCGATGACAAAAATTCATTTTTGGGATCTTTTTTAAGCTCTTCCATCCAAGAAGCAGTGCTTTTTACCCATTGGGACATTTGCTCGCCATATTTTGTGACTCCCTTTTCCTTCCAGTAAGCACCTTTATCAGCATGTGAGCCTTTATTAAATACATCATGCACACTATCAGGAATTTTGTCTCCAAAAGCCGTATTTGTGCCTTTTCCTTCCAAATCCCCGCTAAGGAGTCTTTTTGCAAAAGCAGCAGAATGCAAATGAGGAGTTGCTGCTCTTTCTTTATTTTCAGCTGTTTCGGGTGATACCGATCTTTCAGGAAACATATCTTTATTATATCACTTTAGGCTTAACCCTTCACAGATTAGCATTAAAATAATAAGAAAACATTACTTCAACCTTTCAAGAAAATGACAAGAATGTCATTGCGAGCCCCGATTAAATCGGGGGAACCTGAAGGCGAAGCAATCTATATATTCCCGATTAGATCGGGAATGACGGACGAAGTTTTTATTGTTCGAGCATAGTCGAGAACTATTTAAAGACGTGATATGAATAACTTCTCGATTCGTCCCGATTAAATCCGGACTCACTCGAAGAAGAAAGATATTATCATTATTTCTTTGGAGGGTTAGGGGGAGGGCCGCTGTTTCTTCTGGGTCTTGAATCCGATAATTCTCTTTGTCTTTGAGAAGGCAATTCTCCCCTATCTGCCATTTCTTTTAATTTTCTAACCCATGGAGGAAGTGGACTGGTATTCATTGACGGATAAAGAGGATTTTTTGTTGTTTTGTCTCTCCACTGACCACTCGCGTCTCTAAAAGGACGAAGATGAGGCTCTTCTTTGAGTATGTCTCTAAGCCAATCCGGAAAATCATTCTGATTTGGATATTCACTTTTACTCATAATTGAATTAAAAAACTCCTATATAAATAAAACGTGGAATGGGTAAGAATCGTGACTGTTATTTACCTGAAGGATTTGTCCTGTCCCCAATGGGTACTACTTTTTGCTCTTGAGGCTTTATAGCAGGAATAGGACGAGTGTCTTCATTGGATACTTCATGAAGTTTGCCTCTTTTTGCCTCTTCCTCATTAATCC
>DASVCQ010000013.1:0-2589 GCA_036381535.1 Patescibacteria group bacterium
AAAGTAGCAAGGGCTTGGTTTTGCAAAAGTTGATGTTTTTCTATAGCATCAAATATTCTAACAACATCTGTATCTACTGGGGTGCCTGCGCCAATTGTCAAGTGCCCTACTTCGCTATTTCCCATTTCCCCATCTGGGAGTCCAACACTCCTTCCACTTGCTGAAAGTTGTGTATGAGGATATTTTTCCCAAAGACTGTCAAAAAAAGGCTTATTTGCCTCTTCTATTGCATTATGAAGTTTTTCTTTCCTTATTCCCCAACCATCAAAAATTACTAAAAGAACTTGTTTGTAGAACTTAGGCGCGGAGTCCATATATTTATTCTAGAGCTTTTCTTCCCGGAAATACAGCTTTATCTCCTAACTCTTCCTCAATTCTTAAGAGCTGATTGTATTTGGCCACTCTATCTGTTCGGGAAAGAGAACCAGTTTTGATTTGTCCGGTTGAAAGGCCCACTGCTAAATCAGCAATTGTTGTGTCCTCTGTTTCACCTGACCTATGGGAAATAACTGCATGCCAACCCGCTTTTTCTGCAGTCTGAATAGCATCAATTGTTTCTGTAACAGACCCGATCTGGTTAAGCTTTATGAGTATTGCATTTGCTGTATTTTCTTTTATACCACGCTCTAAAAATTTTAAATTAGTAACAAAAATATCATCTCCGACAATTTGTATTTTTTTACCCAATTTGTCATTCATAATTTTCCACCCTTCCCAATCAGATTCTGAGTGTCCATCTTCAATAGATACAATAGGATACCTACTAACCAAATCTTCATAAAAGTTAACCATTTCCGAAGAAGTTAATTTCCTTCCTTCGGTGTGCAAATTATATACTCCGTCTTCGTAAAATTCTGAAGATGCAGGATCTAGTGCAAAAACGATATCTTCTCCTAATTTGTAATGTGCGCGCTCAACGGCAAGAGAGATAAGATCGAGTGCTTCTTTATTACCATTTTTAACATGTGGTGCAAATCCTCCCTCATCTCCAACAGTTGTACCGTATCCTTTTTCAGACAAAACCTTTGATAGACTATGGAAAACTTCAGTTCCCATTCTAAGAGCTTCAGAAAATGTCGGTGCACCTATCGGCATAATCATAAATTCTTGAATGTCTGTTGAACCCGCTGCGTGTTTGCCTCCATTTATTATATTCATCATAGGTACAGGAAGTCTTACCTCTCGATTTGTGTTAGAAATTTTATGAAAATATGTATAAAGCGGAAGATTTTGTGCCTTGGCTGCAGATTTGGCAACTGCCATACTTACAGCCAAAATTGCATTTGCTCCTAAATTAGATTTGTTGGCAGTAGCGTCCAAAGAAAGCATTTTTCTATCGATTGCACTTTGGTCTGTTGGGTCCATTCCTACTAAAGTGTCAGAAATTGCAGTATTTACATTTTTAACAGCTGTAAGCACCCCTTTACCGTTAAATTTTTGAGGATCCTTATCTCTTAGCTCTAGTGCTTCATTTGTACCAGTTGAGGCACCAGATGGAACAATAGCCCGTCCCATTGTGCCGTTTTCAAGAATTACATCCGCCTCTACAGTCGGATTACCACGGGAATCAAGTACTTGTCTTGCGTGAATCTTAGATATCTTCATTGAAATCTTTCTATGCTTTACGAAGTGAGTCGGAGAGCTAATGTATTGTAAAACTTTTTTGTAAAAAATGTAAAGACCTAATTTGCATATTAAAACTTTTATTAATTAACGTGCTATAGTATACTATATTAGTCCCATGAAAAAGATTCTTGCCCTTAGTGTATTTTTATTTGCAACTTTTTTGATTGCAGTTAGACCGGCTTTTGCTATCGAAGATCCATTTTCTCATCCAAACAACAAAATTGGAGTGCATATTTTATTTCCTTCAGAGCTTTCCAATGCAGCAAAATTAATTAATTCAAATGGCGGTGACTGGGGGTATGTAACTATTCCTATCCAATCAGGAGATAAAAATTTAAAAAAGTGGCAGGATTTTATGGATAACTGCCGCAAACTTCATATCACTCCAATAATTAGACTTGCAACTGAAGGTGATTACTTTAATACAACAGTCTGGAGAAAGCCTAATTTGGCCGATATACTGGATTTTGCTAATTTTTTGTCTTCGCTTGATTGGCCAACCAAAAACCACTACGTAATAGTCTACAACGAAGTAAATCGTGGAGATGAATGGGGAGGAATACCTGATCCGTCAGAGTATGCACAATATTTATCTTATGCCGTAACTGTTTTTAAAGAAAAAAGTCCTGACTTCTTTATAATTTCAGCAGGACTTGATAATGCTGCTCCCAATGCCTCAATATTTATGAATGAATATGACTTTCTTACACAGATGAATTTTGCTGTTCCGGGAATTTTTAACCAAATAGATGGAATTGGAAGTCACTCCTATCCAAATCCAGGATTTTCTCAATCTCCTAATGTTGTATCAAGAATGAGTACAAGTAGCTTTGTATTTGAAAAATCGCTTATTGATAGAATGTCATCCAAGTCACTCCCTATATTTATTACCGAGACTGGGTGGGATCAAACTGCCGTTGGTACTCAAAAAGCTGCACAGTACTTTTTACAGGCCTTAAATAA
>DASVCQ010000014.1:0-6445 GCA_036381535.1 Patescibacteria group bacterium
AAACTTTAGTGAAGACGATTTCATAAAGTATTTCCGCCTTCGTTCTGGTATACAGAACTCCGGCGAGACAAAGGGGGATGAATTGATTCGACAAGATTCGCTCTTTAAAAACTGCAAGCCGACATTGACTTATCTGTCGTAAAACAAAGTCAAAATATAAGTGCTGAAAAAACAGACACTTTCTTGGGATACGTCTATGGAAATAGACCATCTCAATTCGCTCCAGCTTATTTAGCTGCATAAACGAATGTCTCTTACGTTTTCTCCCGATGAAACGTTTGAGGCATTAACTTAGTCGGGAGAACAGATAAAAGGGCTGGTTGTCTTTTTATTCGAATTTATCAACCTAGGGGAAAGTTATTCCTGTCTATTGGAAAAGGCTTTTCTGACTCTTAAAAATAGACTACGCTTGTAGATGTTTTTATAAAGTATTCTTGGACTGGAGTTCATTGCTCCACATCTCCACCGCTTCAAACGCGGCTTCGCAAGAAGAAGCGTTTGCAAGGTGATCGCGTCTGACGCGACACTTTTATATATTTGTGTCTAATGAAACGTTTGACGTTTCAAATAAATTTTACGTATATATTCTTTTTAGTTAAAAAGATAAGGAATTATATATAGGTTTTACTTCTGATTTAAAAACAAGACTTACTAACCATTCGTTAGGGAAAGTAGCAGCTACCAGATCTCGCAGGCAACTCCAACTTATACATTATGAGTTCTTTATTAATAAGGAGGAGGCAAAAGCAAGAGAGGAATTTCTAAAAAGTGGCTACGGTAGAAAACAGTTATCTAATATTCTAAAGACAACCCTACCTGTATTGAGATAGCCCATTGCCAAGATTTCCACCCATGTTTTTCAATACCTTCTTTTTTCTTTTCTTGACATTTTTAAATTATAGGATATAATATTGCAATGACAAAGCAACTCGAAAGAGATTCTCGCCTACTTCAGGATACAAGAGTAGCAATAAGATCAAGAATTAACTTTAATAGTTCGCATTCTTCTGATCCGACGGAAAAACATCCATATGCATTTTCAAAAAAAGGGCTTTTGGCTAAATTAGCAGGTGTAGATGGAGATTATATTCATGATTCTACAGAAATGGCATATGGACTCTATGTTCTCACCTTAGTCCGTAAAGGGAAGGAAGAACTTACTATCTCAACAGATAAAATTTCAGCAACTGTGGTTTATAACGATCTTAAAAAAGGAACATCTGTAGAACTTGTTATACCTAATAATGGAGAAAATATGCCTGAGCTAGATGATACAAAAAGACAGGTATTAAGAAGAGCAACAAGAGTTGCAAACTCTGTTGACCGAATAGATATTGAATATAAATCAAGCCATAATCTACAGATAACAAACGAATTACTTACCGCTTAGTCCTGGGCTAGTACCAATCCCCATACCTTTTCAAATCCATTTTTTTTAAGCACTTTTGCTGCTTCCCTAAGAGTAGATCCTGTTGTGACTACATCATCAACCAAAAATGCACACTCAAATTTTGACTTTTGATTTTTTAATTTTAAATTAACTTCAAATGCTCCTTTCATATTTTCAAGCCTCTCTTCCCTCTTTAGACCATATTGAGGTTTGGTATTTTTTGCACGTTTTAATAAATTTACAACATTCAACCCAATTTTTTTGCCTAACTCTTTAGCCAAAATTTCCGATTGATTATATCCTCTTTTTCTCATTTTTGACGAGGATAAAGGAATAGGAATTAAAATTGGATCTTCTTTAAGTAAATTAGTAAACAATTCACTCTGGATAAGATTCTCATACATCAAGTCACTAAGCGTTGTTTTAAGGTCTACCAAAAAAGGCTGGTACTTAAATTGATAAAGCATCTTTTTCATAACCCTTTTATAGGCAACGGAGGCAACATATCCATCAATTGTATAAAGGCCATGACACTTAGGATGAGTCCTGCTGTCTATGCAAGGCATGTCACAAATAAGACATTTTGACGGAGTCTCAAAGGAGATTTGGGCAAAACATGCTGCACAAAGATACTCCCCCATTTTTCGGCAAGAAACACATTTTTTAGGAAAAAATATATCAAGTATTCCCATAAAAAAAGTGTAGCACTATATTATTGGTTTGAAACAGGGTTTCGGTTATAATAGAGAACACTGGAGGAGTCGCATAGTTGGCCCAGTGCGGGAGTTCGCTAAACTCTTGAGCCGTAAGGCTCGCGCAGGTTCGAATCCTGTCTCCTCCGCATTAAATTTCATATGTCTTTAGGCATAGGAAATTTAATAAGATTTAGGTCAAAGGATTCGAAGGCCGGACCCCGACTTAGTCGGGGGAGGCGGGGTCGAAAGGCCGAGCATAGCGAGGAACTTGTGACCGAATCCTGTCTCCTCCGCAAAACAGGATGAGAAGCGACCCCCGATTTAATCGGGGTAGTCCCCTTGGGGGAAATCCTGTCTCCTCCGCCTTCGTCTCGCTGAAGTTCTGCATTGCAGAACGAAAGCGGAGAGTTCTTTTCAGCTTGACTTCGGCGAGATAAGATCCGCATCTCAGCTTTCAATTTTGAAAAATACCTAAAGTCAGGCTCTGGAAGAGCTTTTATGAAAAAACACTCATTTATCTAATTCCCTTTCTTATCTTTAAAAATCTTTGCTATAATATCTCAACTGGAGAGGTCGCCCCACAAGGGGACTAAGCTCCTCGTAATACTCGGAGAGGTCGCATAGTGGCCGAGTGCAGAGGTTTACTAAACCTCCGATCCGCAAGGATTCGCGAGTTCGAATCTCGCCCTCTCCGCAGATTTGGCAAGCTCACTGCAAGTGAGTTTTGGCAAATTTTTATGGATCGACGAGATTCGAAGCGACCCTTCGAAGAAGGAAGTACCCTTGTGGTAAATCTCGCCCTCTCCGCCTTTGCCTCGCCGTAGCTTTAGCGCACCAGGCTTCTTGCTTTATCACTCTCTGTCTTGCAAAGCAAAATCAGAAGTTTCCCACTAACTATTTGCCTTAAAAATAGTGAGTTGACAAGATACATAAAAATTCTTTACAATTTATTTTTATTATGGAAAACAAATACAACTCTCTTTATCTATCCAGAAATGACTACAGCAAACTCAAAGGTGAATATAAAAATCAAGCATATCTCGATTCAGCGCTTTATGACGGGTTTTCCAAGCTAAATTCTGAAAGGAGAAATAATTTAACAATCAAAAATATTATAGGCGTAGGGTTGGCATTGTCTTTTTTTGGAAAAATTGCCTCTCTTCTTGCTGTACGTTCTTAGCTACTTTGATACAATACTCCTATGTCAGATGCAAAATTTGCCTCAAGGGCAGGTGAAAAATTAGATTTTGCCTTAAAAGAATTTAAAATAGATGTAAAGGGACTTATTTGTGCTGACTTTGGATCCTCAACCGGCGGATTTGTTGACTGTCTTTTGCAAAACGGTGCAAAAAAAGTCTATGCCGTTGAAACAGGATATGGAGAATTAGCCTGGAAATTAAGACAAGATGAAAGGGTAGTTGTTATGGAGAGGACAAATGCAATGCATGTTGTACTGCCTGAGAAAGTTGACCTTATAACTAACGACACTTCCTGGACAAGACAGGAAAAAATTATGCCAAACATTTTATCTAACCTCAAGACAGAAGGATTTATTTTAAGTCTCATAAAGCCTCACTATGAAGCAGACAAAAAAATCCTCCACCATGGAAAATTAGAAGAAGACGAGGCAGAAAAAGTAGCAAAAGACACTTTGCACTTAATAAAAGAGCTTTTTGGGGTAAAAGTATTAGGATTTGCCAAATCTCCTCTTCTTGGAAGTAAAGGAGGGAATTCTGAGTATCTTGCCTTTTTACAAAAGCTGTGAGCTATACTATTGTCCTAATACAAGCAAACCTCTACAATAAAATTAATGAAATTATCAATAATTTTTTCTGAATTTAGAATCCCAATTCTCGTTGCATTTGGAATTATTCTTTATATTTTCCTTTGGTACTTTAAGCTCACCACTCTTTCTTTAATTGTTGGCATTGTCTCAATTATTGTGGGGAGTTATGAATTATTTTTAGATACTTTTCACGACCTTTTTAAAAAACACTTTGCTCTTGACTACATTGCAATTTTAGCAATTGTTGTTGCTCTTGTTACTAAAGAATATCTTGTTGGTATGGTTATTGCCCTAATGATTGCCAGCGGGCAAAATTTGGAAAATTACGGAGTAAATTCTGCCAAGCGCTCCCTGACAAAGCTCATTGACAGAATTCCAAGAGAAATATTTATTTGGGAGAATGGTCAAGCCCAACAAAAAGTAAAAATAGAAAAAATCCAAAAAGGACAAGCAATTCTTATTCGAAAAGGTGAAGTTATCCCGCTTGATGGAGTTTTGATTTCAAAAAATGCATTGGTTGATGAATCTTCACTAACAGGCGAGCCTTATCCTGTTGATAAAATAGAATCAGATACCATCCATTCAGGTACAATAAATGTTGGCGAACCATTGGTACTAAGAGTTGAGAATGAAGCAAAGGACTCAACTTACAGAAAGATTATTGCTCTTGTTGAAAAAGCACAGACTGAGAAAGCACCACTTATTAGACTCGCGGATAAATACAGCACGATTTTTACAATTATTACATTTATTATTGCTGGTTTTGCTTACTTTCTACACCCTGGTCTTGAGAGTATTTTAGCGGTACTTGTTGTTGCAACTCCCTGCCCCCTAATCATCGCAACACCAATCGCGCTCTTAGGAGGAGTGAATGCGGCAGCAAAAAGAAGAATTATTATAAAAAAGCTTTCTAGCCTTGAAGTACTGTCTAAAGTAACAAATATTATTTTTGATAAAACAGGGACAATCACCATAGGCAAACCAACAGTTGTTGAATTCAAAATCCTCTCAAAAGAATATTCCCCTATATCTCTTCTTGGAATTTCTGAGGCAATAGAAAGACATTCTTTGCATCCACTGGCAAAGGCAATTGTTGAATATGCCAAATCCAAAAAATCACCGATTAGCCAGGCAGAAAATATAAAAGAAGTTATTGGCAAAGGAATTTCTGGGGTTGTAAATAACAAATCCTATACTCTTTCAAAATTTCAAGAAAAAGATAGTCTTGGAATGGCAATAGGCCTGTATCAATCTTCAAAACACTTGGCAACATTTATATTTGAAGATGAAATAAAACAGGATTCAAAAGAAATAGTTATGGAGCTTGAAAAGAGTGGTATTAGTCTTTCTCTTTTTACAGGAGACAAAAAAGAAGCTGCAGAAAAGGTAGCTGCCAAACTTGACGGAGATATTTTTGTTAAAGCAGAATGCAGCCCGGAAGATAAGCAAAAAGGCATAGAGCATCTTAAAAAACAAGGGAAAATAACTGCCATGGTAGGAGATGGAATAAATGATGCACCGGCCTTAGCTTTATCTGATGTTGGAATGGTTTTTAGCAACGAGGAGCAAACAGCAGCCTCTGAGGCAGCAGACATAGTATTTTTAGGAGGGACATTCAAAGCAGTTGAAGAGTCTCTTTTTATTGCTCAAAGAACAATTGGAATTGCCATGCAAAGTATACTTTGGGGTATAGGACTTTCAATTTTAGCGATGATTCTTGCTTCATTTGGGCTTATTCCGCCAATTTTTGGAGCAATTCTTCAGGAAGGGATTGACGTCGCGGTAATTTTAAATGCACTCAGAGCAACCAGATAAAATCTTATTCTTTAGCAAATCTTTTTTTGGCAAATGATTTACCAAGTCTAATAAGCATTTTTAAAATATTTGGGGAATATTTTCGTCCATTGTCCAATGACTCGACAAATTCTCCCAGTAGAGCAGGGCTTACGCTTTCCCCTTTTCCAAGCTTTTCTGAAAGATCAGATTTTAGGGTTGCCATCCCTTCTTCTGCAACTTTTGCATCCCAAAATCCGGCAAGGACTATCTGATCTGTCCCCTCCTGCCCTTTTGTCTTAATGTCAGCAATAACTATAGGAGTCCAGTGTGAGCCACCTAGCTCATGTTTTATTTTCCTAGCACCAACTATTTCAACAGGTACTATCTTGCCGTCTTCCTGATATTCACCTAAATCTTCTCTCAACCCTCCTTTTCTTCCGACTTGATGCATAAGGGCTGCACCCATATGCCTACTAATTCTTTCATTTTTAACATCCTCTTTCATATCTGTCGAAAAATTATCATTCATTTCGGTTGCAGAAAGGGCAATAATTGTGACACTTTTAGGAGGAGTCTTCCCCTTTTGAGGTGCCATTGATTCTGTCGGAGTAACAACAATAGAATCCTCCACACTTCCCCCAATCAGATGAGACTCAAGACTTTTTATTATATACAAATTACGATCTATTACCCTCTCACTAGGAGTCTTCCCAAAAGTCTCCATTTTATATGGAGTAGTCCTAACCAAAACATCTTGTCCTTGCGTTGCCCCTTCTACCATATGAAATTAGTATAACA
>DASVCQ010000015.1:0-3165 GCA_036381535.1 Patescibacteria group bacterium
TCGGGACAGCCGCTTTGACGTTAACAATCAAGAAGTAGGCGAAGAGACTGCCAAGGCTACCTCTCCTTTAAATGGAGATTTCTCACCCTCTGAAAATCTGTCTATAAAACAGAAATTCATAAATCACCTACATTTATTTGACTCATTTTGTGAAAGACCCAATGCAGTTACCTTCAAAACTCAAGAAGAGAATGAAGAAGTGCTTCTTTTTTTAAGAAAAAGCCAGATAGTCAATCTTCCGTGGATTATATTCACACTTTTTCTAACTATTGCTCCTCTCATCTTCTTTTTATTTGAAGGCAACCTCTTCCCTTTTCAAATACCTCTCAAAGTAATTATTATTCTTCTTATATTCTATTATTTGGTAACAATAACTTATGCTTTTACCCATTTTATTATCTGGTATTTTAATGCGGCATTAATTACTGATAAAAGAATTGTTGATATCGATTTTCACCAATTGGTTTATAAAGACGTTGCTGAGACAAAGATGAATTTAGTACAAGATATAAGTTATAGACAAGACAGCGTTTTTAGCAATGTCTTTGACTATGGCCATATCCTAATCCAAACTGCCGGAACAATTGAAAATTTTGAGTTTGACGGACTCCCAAAGCCTCAAAGAATTGCTGAATTGGTAGATAGTCTTATCGGAAAAGGAGGACGACCCTTTGAACATTAGTCTGATTTTTTCTCACCCAACAGATGCAGTAATGATGCTTGTTAAAGTAGGACTACTTATTGTTATTTTTATGCTTTTTGTTTTTCTACTGATTGCCATAAAACAAATCAGAACAATGAATGAAATTTTGACTCAACATGAATTATTCCCCTTTATTCAGACGAGCGCTTTTGTTATTCTATTTGCAACAATTGTACTTTTTGTAGTAACACTTGTTATACTATAGCTATGCCTTCAAAGTTGACTGTATCAAAAATTGTTTCAACCTCAACTCCTCTTGCCTGGTCTCAGGCATATCACGCAGGTGGATTTACCACTGTTTTGTCAATTGCTCAAAGGGAAGATGATGTTGTGGAAGAAAAAAAACTTCAGGAAATAGGTAAAAATCTTTTAGACACATTAATTGCCGAGTACTTTACTCTTGTTACAAAGAATTTGGATACGGTAAAAAGTGCGGTTGAGGCCTCAGTTGCTAAGCTTCCAGAGAATATTATACTTTCTATGGTTGTTGGGGCATCTGTAAAAAATGTTTTGTATATTGTGATCGTTAACCAAGGCAAGGCTATCTTAAAAAGAAAAGAAAAGTCAGGAGTACTACTTGAGTTATCTAACACAAATAATACCAAACAAACAGAATGCGTTTCAGGCTACTTAGACCATAATGATATCGTAATTCTAGAAACTCAGGCTTTTGATGATATTCTCCCTCAAAGTGACTTGGTGCCACTAATTGATCATCAGCATCCAGCAGACTTGGCAGAGATAATTTCTCCCAAAATTCATGAAGCCCAAAATGGCGGAGCCTCAGCAATAATTTTTGCCTATGAAGAAGAAGAGCCAACTCTTATGGCAAGGCCTTTTGATAGATCCTTAGACGACAGAGAAGATAGGCATAAAGAATTTTTGGTAAAGGAAGGTAAAAGTGAGCAGCAAGAAGAAAAAGTAGAAGAGCCCATTGTAGAAGTCGAAGAAAAACCTAAAGATGAAGTTGAGGAAGAAGTTGAGGAGCAAAAGGAAGAAATTGAAGTAAAAGAAGAAGTTATGAAAAAAGCAGAGAAAGAACAAGCAGAAAGTATTTTTCTGCCTCATGATACCATTGATACTCAAATCCCTAGAGCAACAAATAGAAAAGGAGCCTCACACAGTCAGAAAATATTTATAAGTATCGCAATTATTATAGCTATAGTTTTGGCAAGCAGTATCTTTTTCTTTATAAATAAGCAAAATGAGGCTAAAAGACAACAAATTTATACTAGTGCATATCAACCTGCAAAAACAAAATATGAAGAAGGTGTGGGTCTGATTGACTTAAATAAAGATCTTGCTCTATCTGACCTAAATCAGGCAAAAGATATGGTAGTTAGTGCCGAAGGGAAATTGCCCGAAAATTCAAGTGAATATAAAAGCCTTTCAGATCTTTTAAGTAAAATCACTCAAAGTATTCAAGATGCCTCTCAGGCAAATACGGTTGAGACTGTCAAGGCACAAGACGGTGCTTCCCCACTTCTTGATTTTGCAAAAAAACATACAGATGCGCTTTATATTTCTCAAAGCGATAAATACTTTTATGCAGCAAGCAACACTTCGGTTGTCCAGTACGACAAAAAAACAGATTCTTCCAAAACTCTTGTCAAAAATTCTTCAGACTGGAAAGATATTGGTGGACTGAGCTGGTATAGTAACAATATTTATTTACTCGACAAAACAGACGGCATATTAAAGTATGTTAACGGGACAACCAAACAGCCATATTTTTCAGGCACTTCCCCAGACCTTTCTAAATCTGTTGCGATGGCAATTGACTGGTCTATTTGGGTCCTGACAAGTGATGGGAATATACAAAAATATACCAGGGGCAAGCTCGATACATTCACTATGTCTGGTATTGATAAGCCTTTATCATCCCCTGTTAGTATCACTACCTCAGCAGATGATACAAACCTTTATATTCTAGACAAAGGAAATAATAGAATTGTTGTTTTCAAAAAAACAGGAGAATTTGTGACTTCATACCAAACAGGACTTCTTAAGGATGCAACAGAGTTTGATATAAATGAAAAAACAAAAATGGCTTATTTCCTCTCAGGTAGTACAGTCTATCAAATAGAGATGAAATAACACCCCCAACTTGTCTACACCGCTTCTTTGAGGTATCATGTGGCTATGAGAATAGTTAACAGAAAAGCACCCTTTGAATTTGAAATACATGAGAAATTTGAGGCAGGAATAAATTTACTTGGAGCCGAAGTAAAGGCTGTAAAATTAGGACACGCTGACTTGTCAGGCAGCCATGTGAGAATAATGGGATCTGAGGCCTATCTTATTAATTCACGCATCTTCCCGTACAAATTTGCAAGGCCGGAAGTCTATGAAGAAAATCGAACAAGAAAGTTGCTCCTTCATAAGGCTCAACTAATATCTTTAAAGTCCAAAATGGATGGCCAAAATTTGACTTTAGTGCCTATTTCGATGTATACTAAGGG
>DASVCQ010000016.1:0-2466 GCA_036381535.1 Patescibacteria group bacterium
CATCAGTTGGTGAAAGCTTATAGGAGCGTGCTATTGCATATAAAGCATTTTTTTTGTCTCCTTTGTTGTATTCAATAAGTGCAATATCCTGCCAAAGCACGGGACTTTCAGGAAATATCTTTACTCCCTCTTTTGCAAATGCCAACGCTTTATCCTGACTCTCAAAATACATCAGGAAATTTGCATAATTTTCATAGACCGAAAAATTTTGCCCTGCTATGATAGCTTTTTTAAAGTACTCCTCTGCCAAATCTTTTTTGTCTATTGCTGCATATACAATTGCCAGATTATTTAAATTTGCACTGTATGGATGCTCTTTGACAGATCTTTCCAAATAAATTCTTGCTGTATGGAAATAGTTATTCTTAATTAGTGCCTGGCCGTATGCATTGTCCAAAATAAAATTACTTGGTGAATTTTTTATGTCATAGGAATAAAGCGTAAGAGGGTCGTGCCAGTCTCCTATTCTTATAAATGTGCGTACTGCCAAAGCCAAAATAATTAAAGAAATACCCAGCCACCAGATTACTTTTACTTTTTTACTCTTTATATGGCTATATATTTGGCTAAGGATTATACCAATCATCCCCAAAAGTCCGACAATCGGGAAATAAAACCATCTGTCCGCAACAGTTGCATCAAGCGGAATAATTTGGATATGAAGCAAAAGCCCTATCCCAAACCAAAACATAAATAATAGATACAATTTGGAATTTTTGGGATACTTTTTGATGACCCACAAGAAGCCACAGACAATAAGTGCCAAAAATATAACGACAACCAAAAGCGGATACCAGAAATTGGCAAAATTAATACTCCTTACTATCCAGAATTCATATCCACCTATATTTAACGGGAAGAAAAACATCTTCAGGTAATAAAAAATGATTGAGGGAATATTTTGGAGCCTAACCAAAAGGCTGGCATGTGAAATTGGCGCAAGAGAAGAATTTGCCGTATACATATGAGCAACAACATATCTAAAGAATAAATACACTCCAAATGCACTAAGAAGATATCCTAAAAGTACTTTCATCTCATTTTTGCTTTTAGGGAAAATATAGCTATACAAAATACAAGACAAAAGAAATAATATTCCACTTTCTTTTGAAAAGAAAGAGAATAGAATTGAGAGACTTACCAAAAGTATGCCTTTTATACTATTTGATCTCTGCAAAATAAGTAGGGCAATTATCCCAAAAAAGAAAAATAGTACTTCCTGTAAATTCGCACTGTAGAGTACTGCCTCAGAATTAATTGGATGCACCAAAAATACCAAAGAAAGTAAAAAAGCAATTTTGTCTTTAAATAGATATCTTAGAAAAAGAAAAAGTAGAAAAGTATTTAAAATATGTAGAGATATTTGAAATAAATGGAAAAAAAATGGATTTGGGCCAAAAATGCTATAAATGAGCGAAAAAGATGTCATCATAATAGGTCTATAAAATAGGCCAAAAGTAGACTGTGCACCACCATTTTCATAGGTACTGCCTGAAAAAAAGAGCGGTAAGTTGGTAAATGAGTGTACTTTTATATTCCTTTGTATCTGCAAGTCATCATCTCCGACAAATCCATTAAAAAGTCCCTTTGAGAAAAGTGCAATGCCTATAAATAGAATTACAAGAATGTATGTACGGAGTCTCACTAAAGTAAATTATACAAAATAAGTTTTGGTTATACCAGAAGAAGAGAAGATGATAGATAATTGCCTCTATTTAAAATAAATCACTCTTTTCCCTGAGCGTAGTCGAAGGGGTAGCTTCTGGATCCCCGATTAGATCGGGATGATAAGGTTTCTTCTTCGAACAAAGTGAGAAGTTCTCACTCTTCTCGAACGATAGTCACTTTACAAGCTTTACAACTACTTTTAAAGTAATTTGCCTCAACAAGCTTAGGGTTCATCAAAGCAGAGAAAAAATTTTTATGATCCTATCGAAGTCGTTGCTTCTCCAGGATGACAGATCAAACAATCTAACCCCCGATTTAATCGGGGTAGTCACCCTCGTGGGATATTAATATAACAATCTAACAATATAACAATGTTATCATTTGCAGCGGAAATCAACTCTACTATCTTTGATGATTATGAATTTTGCTCAGAGGAATGACAACTGGAGGAAAAAATTATCTTTTTCTTTTCTTTTTGGTGGAGTGGACTACTTTTTTGGTGCGTACCGAGACTTTGGCTGAAGGCTTGCCAATTAAGAATAACAATCCTGCCAAAAGCCCAAGACCAACTGTACTAAGTGTCATAAAAATTGGAAAAGTATTTGCAGACATAAGAGCATCTTTATTATTTACAAATATAAGAAGAATACTAAAAGCAACAAGAAGAATTAGGAAAGAAAGAATTGTCTTTATATTTTTTTCATTCATGAGACTATCTGGTTACTGAAAGTATATCTGTTGCTGGAGGGATTTCAGTTGATGGAGCTGTTACGGTTACTCTCTGATTAGTTGCACTTA
>DASVCQ010000017.1:0-3475 GCA_036381535.1 Patescibacteria group bacterium
TATCAGTTCTTTCCTGAGTGAACGAAGTGAATCGAAGAACTCGTCTGCTTTTGGCAGACCTTCGCTCAGGGAGAAATTATTTTAGCCTGAGTCTGTCGAAGGCTGTATTCTTTTCGAATCATGCTAGCTTAACTTCCTTAATTCTTCTTCTATAAATTTATCCAAATCCCCGTCTAGTACTGCGCCGGTATTTCCTGTTTCATAGTCAGTACGCAAATCCTTTACCATGTGGTATGGATGGAGTACATATGAGCGAATTTGGTTGCCCCAACCTGGCGTTTTGTATCCGCCTTTCATCTCTGCCTCTTTTTTCTTTCTCTCCTCCTCCTGAACAAACCACAATTTTGATTTCAGCAAACGTAGGGCAATTTCGCGATTGGCACCCTGAAATCTTTCACTGGACGCTGTAACGACAATCCCTGATGGCTTATGCTTTAGCCTAACAGCCGTACTTACTTTATTTACATTTTGCCCACCGTGTCCGCCCGCTCTAAAAAAATCCCATTCCAATTCATCATCCCTTACATGTACTTCACTATCATTATCAACAATTGGCAAAACCTCAACCAAAGCAAATGAAGTCTGTCTTAAATTATCGGCATTAAATGGAGATTGTCTGACAAGTCTATGCGTACCTGCTTCAAATTTAAGAAATCCATAAGCATATTTCCCCTCTATTTGAATTGTAATGGATTTAAATCCTGCTTCCTCACCCGGAGTCTGGTCGACAATTTCATATTTCCATCCTTTTCTTTCTACAAATCGCGTATACATGCGAAAAAGCATTTCTGTCCAGTCCATTGCCTCTGTCCCTCCCTGTCCTGAGTGAATAGCCAAGATACATCCTGATTCATCATGTGTACCGGAAAAATACAAAAGCATCTCAAGTCGTCCTACATTTTCCTCAACCTCTTCCCATTCTCCCTCATCCACCAAAAGCTGAAGCATTTCTGCCTCTTCTACTTCTTTTTGAAGACCGGATAACTCTTTCATTTTTGAAGATGCAGTCTGGTGATCATTCCAAAAATCAGATTTAGAACTCTCAAGCTCTAAGTCTCTTATTATTTTTTTCTTTTCCTCAACGTGAAGTGCTGCAATTACTTTTTCTGCTCTGTGCTTTAAATCATCCATAATATTTTCTTGTTCGAGCAAAGTCGAGAACTTCTAGATTAGTCCTTTGGACTCACTCAAAGAGTAATACCTTTGTCATTCTGAGGCAAGACCGAAGAATCTTATTGAGAAGATCCTTCACTCACTTCAGGATGACACCTTATTTTCTCACAAAACATTGAAATTCCAAAATACGAGGCAAAGATATTAAGATGCTGAGTTTGAAAGGTTTAAAATCTCATTTTACAAAACTCCACAACAGGGCTATGGCACAGACTGCCATAACAACAGTAATTATCCAACCCATCACATTTGAAAAAAGAGAATTTGTGTGCTCCCCCATTATTTTTTTGTTATTACCAATCACCATCAAAAGAATTAAAAGAGGAGGTGCAACTATGCCATTTAAAATGGCAGTGTAATAAAGCATCTGAAATGGTTTGATGGGAGTAAAATTTACCAAGAGACCAATTATTGTCGCAAAAGCAATAACTCCATAAAATCCGTACGCCTTTTTTAATTTTCTCCCAAGTCCTTCTTTCCAGTGAAATGTCTCGGCAATTGCATATGCAGCACTTCCTGCCAGGACAGGTACTGCCAAAAATCCTGTCCCCACAATTCCAAGTGCAAAAAGAAGAAAAGCAAAATCCCCAGCAAATGGTTTGAGTGCTTGAGCAGCCTGGTCTGCAGTTGTGATATTTGTTATTCCATGCGTATTCAGTGTACTTGCGGTACTTACAATGATAAAAAACATAACAATTTGAGAAAAAAACATTCCAACTAACGTATCTAGTCTCATTTCACGAATATCTTTTTTCATGACTCTTGGAATTCCACTCCCCATTGCTTTTAGCTTGTGTTCTACAATTTCCTCTTCCACTTCCTCATCTGCTTGCCAGAAAAAAAGATAGGGAGAAATTGTTGTCCCGAGAATTGCCACAATATTCATAATATAACTTTTTGAAAAAGAAATAGACGGAATAAGAGTACTTATAGCAATTCCTTTCCAGTCTTGTTTTACTATAAAGGCAACAAAAAAGTACGCAAAAAGAGAAAAGGTAAGATATTTAAGAATTTTTGAATAAGCAGGATACGGGACAAAAACTTCCAGAAGAAGCGTTATTCCGGTCATTGCCAAAAGCCAAACAAGAAATGGTACATGGAAAAGAAGTTGTCCTGAAGATGCCATTGCTCCCAAATCCGCACCAATATTTATTGTATTCGCAACAAGAAGTAAGAATACAGAAATATACAAAATTGGTTTGGCATAATGTTCCTTAACAATAACCGCAATCCCTCGTCCTGTTACCATACCAATTCTTCCACACATTTCTTGTACAATAGTCATAAATGGAAAAGCAAAAAGTGATGTCCAAAGTTGGGAGTAACCAAATTGTGCACCTGTCTGAGAATATGTACCAATTCCAGAGGGATCATCATCTGATGCACCGGTAATAAATCCCGGCCCTAAGACTTTAAGAATTTTTTTTATTTTTTTAAACATAAGTATCTACTCTAGAATTAAGAATTATGAATTAACAATATAGAATCATAAATTCTTGTTCGAGCGAAGTCGAGAACCTACCAATCTTTTTTCCAATCTCCACTAATCAGTTTTTCTTTCTTTTCTTTACTCCAATCTTTTATCTACAATTCTCTCTTTCGCGCTATTTCTGAATCATCATGTTCTTCAACATAAACCATTTTTTTTACTCCATGTTCTTTTGTATATCTTCCACCCAAACCTGAAACATGCTGGTCATATCTTATCTTTGGATCCCAGGTTTTACCAGTGTAATATGACCCATCCATACATTCGATTATATAAACATACCACTTCCATTTATTCATACTTCTCGACTCTCCTTCGACAAGCTCAGGATTCGCTCGAAGAAGAAGTCTTTAGAATGAATTACAAAGCCTCATGCATGCTTCTTTTACCTGCCCGACAGGACCCGACGGTAAATCCTGAATTTGTTTTATAAGATTTTTTACTTGAGGAGAAGCTGTTGCTATATCATTTACATTCAAATGTGTTACTTGCTGTTGAATCTCTTGGATTTGATTTTGGACATCTGCTTGAGAAGGAAGAGAAATTTTTGTATGACTTCCACTTTGAGGACTAAAATAAGTTGAAATACCTTTTACACTTGGAAATTGAGGTAAAAAAGACATCGGATCCAAAGACTCATGCATCAAGACTCTTTTAGCAACTATTCCGCCAAAAATAAGAAGAATGATTACAATAATACCTATCGCAATTTTCTTAAAATCCCAAACCTCCTCAACTTCTTCTTCCTCTTCTGGATCTTCAGCAAATTTTACCTTTCTTTTAGGCATAACTTTATTGTATGGGAGAGCGACA
>DASVCQ010000018.1:0-5074 GCA_036381535.1 Patescibacteria group bacterium
CAGATCAAGATGAGATAACGTATACCTGCACTTCACCTCCCAGTCCTACTCCTGCGACTATATCCTCAAATAGTGCATCTATGCTTGATACAACGGCTGTAACTCTTACAGCATGCTCTTTTACTTGTAGTCAGCAAACAAGCAGTGATTTACCTTTAATACAAATTAATTTTTCCCTTAAGCAACAAAGTACCAGTACTTTTGCCGAACAAACCATAACAACTATTCCCTTCCAAACGTCGGTTGTTATGAGAAATATCGTGCGCTGATTGACACACGAGCCTAGTATTGTTACGCTAAAGGTATGGAGTTTTATTCTTCTTTAAGATCACAAAAAGGACAGGCTCTTCTAATAGTTGTACTTATTATTGTCGTGACACTGACCGTTGGTCTTTCTCTCGCCTCAAGGAGTCTCATACAGCTAAGGAATTCTGTTGATGAGGCAAATTCTCAGGCAGCTTTTTCTGCGGCAGAAGCAGGTGTTGAACAGGCTCTAAAACTTGGAAATGTAAATGGTACAGGGGTAATAAGCGGAATAAGTCTGAATGATAAAAATAGCTCACAAATTAGCAATGTTGACGTAACAATAATTCAGTCTTCTCAAATATTATTAAATAATGGAATCCCTCTTTTTCAGGATAATGGAGCAGATGTTTGGCTTAGCCCGTATGACTCAGATCCAACCAAACTTTTTAATAGCCAGACTTTTACAGGCACTCTTAGTATTTATTGGGGTACATCAACTGATCCATGTTCTGATCCAGCTATTGAAGTACTAGTAATATCCGGGACAAAAACAAGTCCGACACTCAGTAAATATGCCTATGACCAATGCGGTTCTGGTAGTAGCCAACCCAATAAAAGGTCCAATGGATTTCCAAATGCTCCACAGGCGGGGACATTTACTGTAAGCGGTGTGAACGGAGATCAGACTTTCAATTATAAAGCCCAGATTGCTGTAACAAATGGCCTTATTGCAAGAATTGTTCCTCTGTATCATCCTGGGTCAATTGGAATAGAAGGACTGAATCTTCCTGCACAGGGTAAAATAATTACCTCAACAGGTACTGCCGGTGTTACTAACTCAAAAGTTGTAAGAAAAGTTACTTTTTTCCAAGGGTATCCCCAACTGCCTATCCAATTATATTATTCACTATTTACTTCAAAATAATGAAACAAAAAGCCTTTGGTCTTGATATAGGAACAAGCAGTATAAAAGCAGTTTGGCTCTCAAGAGAGTCTAAGGGTTTTTTGCTGCAATCTGCTCAGATGCTTCCTGCCCCTCTAAAAGGCATGGTATCGGAATCACCTCTTGATCAGGAAGAGATGGCAAAATCGATTCGGGCAATAACAACAGAGTCAAAAATTTCAACAAGATATGTCAATATTGCGCTTCCAGAAAATCAAGTGTATACAAGAGTTGTTGAAATGCCGCCTCTATCTGATAAAGAGCTTTCATCTGCAATTTATTGGGAGGCAGAACAATATATCCCTGTACCTCTTGATACGATTACCCTTGATTATAAAGTACTAAAAAGACCTGAAGGAAACGGACTTGAAAAAATGCAAGTGCTACTTGTGGGAGCGCCAACAGCAATCATAGATAAATATGAGCATGTCCTAAATCTTGCAGGTCTTTCCATTAATGTTGTTGAGACAGAGCTACTTTCTATGGTCCGCTCACTTGTTGTTGAAGATAAATTTCCTGCAAGTCTTATTGTCTCAATTGGTGCTGTAAGTACTTCTCTTGCAATTATTCACGACAATATGTTGGTTTTTACGTACTCACTGCCGACTGGTGGAGTTGCTTTAAGCCGCGCAATTGCTTCGGATTTTGGTTTTGCGATTCAACAGGCAGAAGAATATAAAAAGGTTTATGGATTGGTAGACAAAACTATTGGAGGAAAAATAGGTAAAGTTACAGAACCAATACTTTTTTCGATACTAACTGAGATGAAAAAAGCATTAGTATTTTATGGTAGTAAATACCCTAACGACCCGATAAAACAAATAATTCTATCCGGTGGTTCTGCTAAATTGCCCGGCCTGGCAACTTATTTTACAAGCAATACAGGTGTAGAAACCGCAACTGCAAATCCTTGGAAAATTTTGGCTGCTCAAGAGGTTCCAAAAGATATAATTGAAAATGCAGCAGAATATACAATTGCAGTTGGCCTTGCCATGAGGGACTAGTATGAGTGTCGATATTAATCTTTTACCCCAAAAGTCGCGGTCCAAACTTTCTCAAGAACAGCTACTGACTTATTCAAAGATAGGAGCTGTAATAAGTAGTATTGTTACCGTAACTTTTGCAGTTGTAATTTTTCTTTTAAATAGAGATCCTTCCCTTGCTCAAATTCAAGCCCAAGAACAGACAATACTTTCTCAACTAACTATCCTTCATAATAAAACAGCAAAAAATCTAATTATTTTAGACAGAGTAAAAAGAATAGAAAAAATTGTTCAGACAAGAAAAACTTTGGATAAAGACATTACCAGTATTCAAAAGCAACTTCCAGAAAATGCTGATGTAACAACTTTTTCTCTTGACGGGCAGCATTTAATTATGACAATTTCTGCGCAATCTTTATTTCCTTTAGGAAATTTTGTTGAGAGTATGACAAAGGATATTACTACCAAAACTCTTATTAAAAAAGTAACAATTGAAGGGATTATCTCAGATGAAAAAACAGGCAATTTTCTTTTAAGCATTAATGCGGATTTGTTATGAATAACTCAAAGGTGAATACAAAGGTGACTTTGGACGAGATGGTACTCAAATCTTTATATTATAGATATAAAGACTTTACTGTACCCATAAGTGTGATTGTTGTATGTATTCTTTTGTTTCTATTTCTTATTATTCCGCAGATACAATCCTTCCTTGCTATGAAAGATTCTATATCTGGAGATTCACAAAAACTCTCCACGCTTCAACAAAATCTAAAAATAATCTCCTCATTTGATGATAACGAGTTAAATAATTATTTGGATATATCTACACGAGCTTTGCCTGCAGAAAAAGATTTTGCAGGAGTTTTGCAGGCAATATCATCATCGGCCGCAGGGGCAGGGACAATATTGGGAGATTATAGCTTTCAGATAGGAGATATTACAGCTGACACAAAAAGCAAAACAACTCAGCTGCCTTTACAACTATCAATAACCATAAAAGGTGATCTTACCACAGCAAGAAGATTTATCGAAGAATTAAAGAATCAGTTGCCGTTATCTGATGTAACTTCTGTATCGGTCAACTCAAATGGCACAATTGCTGTTACAGCAATATTTTATTATGCTCCACTTCCAAAAATTAGTTTTGATGACTCAATACCGCTATTAACAATTTCAACAAAAGAAAAAGAAATGTTAAAGTTACTTGATAATCCCTCAAATCCGGATTCTATAACAAATGTTCAGGCGAGTACACCTACTCCAACACCTTTTTCGTCTATTACCGTAACACCAACAGTTGTTGTGTCTTTAACTCCAACCATTGCAGCAAGCCCTTCAGGGAGAATTAGTCAGTAGATAATAAATCAGGTCTAAATTTTTTTGTGATTTTTTGAGAGTTTTCTACTTTCCATTTTTCAATTTCCTTATGATTGCCTGAGAGGAGAACTTCAGGAACGTTCATTCCTTTGTATTCTCTGGGAGTTGTATATTGGGGATATTCAAGTAAAAAATTACCTTCTTGGTCTTGTCTAAATGATTCTTTCTCTGTTGCATCTTCTTTTAATACTCCTGTAACTAGTCTTGCAACGCTGTCAACAATAAGCATTGCGGGTATCTCTCCTCCTGTTAAAATAAAGTCTCCGATTGAAATCGTTTCGTCTATAAGACTTCTGACCCTCTCATCAACTCCTTCATAATGGGCACAAATTAAAATAAGATGTTTTATTTTAGAAAATTCTTTAGCCTTATTTTGTTTAAAGGTCTCTCCTCTTGGGTCAAGCAAGATTATTTTCTCTTCATTAATAGATAATCCTGGGTCTTTTACTGCCTGAATTGCTTTATCTAAAATATCAACTTTAAGTACCATTCCTACTCCCCCGCCGTATGCCCGGTCATCAACAACTTTATGTCGTCCTTCTCCAAAATCCCTAATATTTACAAAATTTATCTTAAGTAGTTCTTTTTCTTGAGCCCTTTTTAGAATGGATTCAGAAAATGGGCCTTCAAACATTTCGGGAAAGAGAGTCAAAATAGTTATTTTCATAAGGATTTAAATATTTGTACCAACTCGATCTTGAATTTTTCTTGCTGCTTTTTCATTAATTACTCCTTTTGTAAAAGCAATATCATGAAATGCAGAAAATGCTAGTGGGATTAGACTAATGCTAGCTGCAATAATGTCTTTTGCCTCAACAGTATTACTTCTAAGATCAGGATAGGCTAATGCACCAATAGCAAAACCTGTTAAAAGCTGAAGGACACTATATTTTAGATGAGTTAAGCTCTGCTTAAAATTTTTTTCACGGTAATCATCCAATCTTCCATTTCCAGGATATCTTTTTATTATATCTGGTATCTTATTTGGCAAAGAAAACGGACCTGTCAGAATTTGTGGGTTAAAACGTTTTTTCTCCATTTCTAAGAAGAGTTAGCTATTCTCCAAGTTGGATTTGAACTTTTTTGTGTTCTTTCATTGCAGGAATCTTCATTACATTTCTGATTGAGCGGATTATTTTGCCTTGTTTGCCAATTAACTTGCCCATGTCCTCTTTTGCTGCGTGAATTGTAAAAGTAACAACTCCGTCTACATCTTCTTCATCAATTACAATTGCATCAGGTGAATCAACAATTGCTTTTACTATAAATTCAAGTACGTCTTTCATCTTAGGCTGTAATAAGCTTTTTAACCGTTGCTGAAGGCTGGGCACCTTGAGACAACCAGTATTTAATTCGATCCATATTAAGGTCTTTTTGCACGCCTTTTGTTGTTTTAATTACCCATCCAAGATATTCAGCAGGACTTCCATCCCTTCTGTATCTTTTTTCTGTAACAACAACCCTATATTTTGCTTCGCCTTTATGTCCTGTTTTGGTAAGTCTAATTACTAACATATCTTAA
>DASVCQ010000019.1:0-8241 GCA_036381535.1 Patescibacteria group bacterium
TACTTTAAATTTGACACCATATCGACTATCTTTTCCATTTGAAGATGGATCTTTCATTTATTTATTTGAAAATCTCATAAAAAATACTTGGTATGTAGTTATTTTTTCGTTAATATCGCTATATTATCTATACAAGAAGAATTTATATTTTCTTTTATTTTTTTTGGGATTTATTTTGTCCGGACCATTTTACTACTATTTAATGAGTCAACCTGTTTATCCAATAATTTCTAAAGTTACAATCGAACAATTTCTTTCATACCCATTTTATTTTATTGCGGTCTTTTCAGGGATAGGATTGAATCTTCTATACAAGCGGGTTCAATTTGCAAACAAAAGATATCTCTTTGTATTATTTCTATTCATCTTTATTTTTCCATTTATTAACAATTTTACAAGAGTGAGACAAGACAATAATAATCTGGTAGTCCAAACGACAAAATATGTTTTTTCAGAACTTCCTAAAAATAGTATTATTCTGACTGCTGCAGACAGCCTTTACTTTCCGGGACTTTATTTAAGGTATTTGGATAATTATAGACCTGACATAAAAATAATTGATGTAACAATTTTAAGCGATTGGTATATTAAAAATTTTACTGACCTTTACCCCGGATTGTCGGGTTTGTTCGACAACTCAAAATTTGATTTTGACAAAACGTGTCTTGAATACGCCAAGGATAACAAACTTTATATCTATCCATGGTTTCCTGATTTTGATACATATTTTGATAAATACTGTAAAGTTATTCCATATGGGCTTGTGGCAAAAGTGGTTCTTAAAAATACAAAAATAGATCTAAATGAAATAAAAAAATTTAATGATAATAGTTGGAATAATTTTGAAAAGAAAGTATCAATTAAATCTTATAGAGATTCTACAATACGTGATAGAGAGGGGTTGAATTATTTGGCTGAGGAAATAAATTATCAAGGACTTTTTTACGAAAGAAATAATAAGGAAAACTGGGCGATTGATAGATATCAACTAGCCCAAAAGATTTCCAAAGATGAAATAAATTCAATTGTTAATGAGGGAGCAATTTATTTTAAAAGAAATGATTTACAAAAATCCCTAGGTGTTATGAAAACCGGCTTGGAAAATGGATCAGGGGATTCACAGTTGTATTTTGCTTTGGGATTTTTGTATATAAAATTAAACAACCAAGATAGAGCGTATTTTTATTTTAAAAAGTACTTAGAATTTAACCCTCCGGACAGTATTCAAGTAGAAAGTGTGCGGAATTTTGTCTTAAAATACGAGAGTACAATGTAGAATATGCATAGTGTTAATGAGGAATTTTCATTTAAAAATTTATTCTTTCCGCTAACTTCTCTTAAAGCGGTTCATTATATAATTTTAATCGGTATTATTGTATTATTTTTTGGAATATTTAATGGATTCGTTGGAGATGATCAAATTCAAATTGTCAAAAACCCTGCTGTATCGTCTCTCTCTAATTGGCCTTATCTTTTGACCGGAGGTACCTTCTTTTCCCAACAAAGCAAATTAGGAGGGTTTTCTTACAAACCTTTTCTAAATTTATCTTATGCGCTGAGTTACTTTGTAGGTAGCGGTAGCCCTTTTTCTTTTCATTTAATACAGATAATTGTCTTTATTATAAATTCGATATTTGTATTTTTTATTTTTAGGCGCTTTTTTGGTATCTATTTATCAATTTTTTTGTCGTTAATTTTTCTTACGCACCCAATAAATAGTGAATCCGCATTTTACATTGCGGATATGCAGGAAGTATTGTTTTTCTTTTTTGGATCTTTAGCATTTTTAATTTTATTAAAGTACAAATCGATAAAAGCTTTGGTGTTTATTTCACTTCTATTACTATTTTCTCTTTTGTCTAAAGAATCAGGAGTACTTTTTGTCTTTATTTCTCTTTTTTATATTTTTTTATTTGAAAGAAGAATTTTTTTAAAATTTCTTGGCTTTATTTTAATAATCTCAGGACTATATCTAGCTCTTAGAATTTATTCAATTGGACTATTTAATAACAATATCCTTACATCGTCAATAAGTAGTCTTAATATTTGGGGTAGACTGATAAATATTCCATCAATTGTGTTTTTCTATTTAAAAACATTTTTTTACCCAATTAATTTAGCCATGTCATATCAGTGGGTTATACGAAGCATCACTTTTTATTCTTTTTTCCTTCCTTTAGTTATTGACCTGATTTTCTTGAGCTCTGTTTTGTTTTTAGGAATTTATTTAAAGAAAATTAAATCAAAAGTATTTAAAGAATATTTGTTTTTTGCTTTTTGGTTTGGGGTTGGGATTAGTCTGCATTTACAATTAATTCCACTTGACCAAACAGTAAGCGACAGATGGTTTTATTTTCCAATTGTAGGACTTTTAGGAATGATTGGAATCTTAGTTTCAGCAGTTAAATTTAAGAATAACCATATATTGATTTTTCTTTTGGCCATGTCGTTAATAATTTCTTTATCTTTTAGGACATTTATACGCAGTTTTGATTGGAAAGATAGTCTTTCAATTGCATCAAGTGACATAAAAGTGTCAAAAGAAGCATTTGGGATAGAAAATGAATTGAGCTCAGCATATATACAACTAAAAGACTTCAAAGAAGCAAAACTTCATGCACAAAAATCAATAGATATTAGACCAACCCAAACAAGCTATATTGATCTTGGAGTAGCTGATACTTTTTTGGGTGAATATGATAGCGCATACAAAGCGTACAAAAATTCACTTAAATTTGGGGATTATTATGTTGCATATGAAAATTTAGCTGCCCTTTCTATAGTTTATGGTAATCCGGCAGAAAATATCTCTTATATAAAAAATATTTCACTCAAAAAATTTCCTAATGATGCAAAATTATGGTTATATTTGGCAATACTTGAGTATAGAAATAATCTTGTCAAAGACGCGAAATATGACATTAAAAAAGCTTATTTAATTTCAGGAAGTAGCAGTATAATTCCAGTCTATAATGCAATAACAAATGGAGAAAAAGTAAATACTTTCTTTAACGTCTCAAAATAGAATTCACATTGTTTGAAGAACAAGCGGCATTCCGGTACGAAGACCTAATTCCTGAATCATTCCCTTAGGAAGTTCTAGAACACCATCATAAATTGGGTTCCAAAAAAATAACTTATTTGGTTTTAAATCATTTTGGACAGCTTTTATTGTATTTCTTTTATCCAAAATAACTACATCAATAGGAAATTTAAGTCCAAAAGTATGAATTCCAAAACGAGTCTTAATAAGTACAGGATGTGCTTTTTTGCTGCCTAACAGTCCAAAAGTTTTGTCTTTTATTGATTTTAAGCTTTGTACGGTAATTGTTACCATGGCTATAGTATAATACTAATGTCAATCTTTATTCAAGGTTATTGGTTTTGGTAGTTAATAAAGGGTATAATACGAATATGTGGCAGAAAGTAAAAAATGTATATCACCTTTTGGTCGCAATCTTGGCAAATATTTACTATGGCTTCCCGAGTAGAAGACTTGTCATTATCGGAGTAACAGGAACAGATGGTAAAACTACAACAACAAGCCTTGTTTATCATATCCTCAAAGAGGCAGGTTATAAGGTCTCTATAATTTCAACAGTAAGTGCAATTATCCACGGCAAAGCATATGATACTGGCTTTCATGTTACCAATCCATCGTCTTTTCCTCTTCAGAAATTCTTATCTGAGGCTGTTAAAAAAGGAGATACGCATTTGGTTTTGGAAGTTACGTCTCATGGTCTTGATCAGAATCGTGTTTGGGGAATTCCATTTGCAATAGGTGTGCTTACAAATATAACCCACGAGCATTTGGATTATCACAAAACATATTCAGAATATCTCCAAGCAAAAATGAAGCTTTTAAATAGTGCAAAAGTTGCAGTAATAAATAGAGATGATAATTCTTTTCATAAAGTTAAGTATTTTTTGAAAAAAAACAAAAGAGTAATAACTTATGGACAAAAAAATGCTGATTTTTCCCTGGATTCTATCAAAATGCCTGCAAATATTAATACTCTTTATAACAAGTACAATGGGACTGCCGCAGGAATTGTTGCAAGAGAGTTTGGAATAAACAAAAAAATAATTGAAAAAGCCCTAAAAACATTTATTTTCCCAAAAGGACGCACTGAAATGGTATATGAAAAAGATTTTAATGTCATGATAGACTTTGCTCATACTCCTAACGCTTTCAAACAACTTCTTTCTTCTCTTTCTGAAAAAACAAAAGGAAGACTTATACATGTTTTTGGAAGTGCGGGAGCAAGAGACGTTTCAAAAAGGCCGCTTATGGGAAAAATAGCTTCAGATTATGATGATATTCTTATTATTACCTCTGAGGATCCAAGAAAGGAAAATCCTAAAAAAATAATTGCTGATATTGAAAAAGGAGTAAGAAGTGAAAAAAAAGCGCAGACTTATACTATAATTGATAGAAAATCGGCTATTGAAAGAGCAATTTTTCTAGCACAAAAAGGAGATTTTGTTATCATTACAGGGAAAGCTCATGAAAACTCTATGAATTACGGTAAGGGTGAGGAACCATGGGATGAATTTAAAGTAGTTGAAAAGGCTTTGCAAGAAAAAACAAAATCAAATAATTAAAAAATGTTAAAAAATGTAGGTAAGATAAAATCAATTCATTTTGTCGGAATAAAAGGTGTTGGGATGGCTCCTCTTGCTGTAATTGCAAAAGAAGCGGGTTTTGAAGTTACAGGATGTGATGTTGCAAATGGTTTTATCACAGATGTTATGCTTTCTGATTCTGGTATAAAGCCTTTTGTCGGATTTGACTACATGCATATTGATAACTGCGATCTAGTGATAACTACAGGAGCACACGGTGGATTTGATAATCAAGAAGTACTTTCAGCAAAAGAGAGAGGAATTCCTGTCATGACTCAAGGGGAAGCAGTGGGGGAATTTATGAAAGGGGATTTATTCGGCAGGTCTCAAGTTGGTATTTCTGTTGCAGGTACACACGGAAAGACGACAACTTCTGCAATGGTTGCAACTATTCTTAAATCGGCTCAAATGGATCCTAGTTGGGTTATTGGGACATCTCAAATACCCTCACTTGGAGTATCAGGACATTTTGGTCAGGGAAAATATTTTGTTGCAGAGGCAGATGAATATGCAAATGAGCCTACCTATGACAAAACGGCAAAAATGTTACTTCAAAATCCTAAAATTGCCATAGTGACTAATATCGAGCATGATCATCCGGATATGTATCCAACACTTGAGGATGTATATAAAGCATTCAGAATTTTTGTTGAAAACCTTCCCAAAGACGGATCATTGGTAACTTGTGGAGATGATAAGAATATTAAAAAAATACTCGAATATACTCATTCAAAAAAAATAACTTACGGGTTTTTAGAAAATAATGATTATATTCTTTTAGATTCAAAGATGATAAATGGACTACAAGAGATAACCTTTAAAACACCTTCAAATATTGTCGAAAAGTTTTCTCTTGGTGTTTCTGGCCAACACAATGGATTAAATGCTTTGGCTGCAATTATAGTTGGACAAGAAATAGGTTTGGGAATAGGAGAGATAAAAAAAGGCCTGACGTCCTTTAAAGGCACAAAGAGAAGGCTTGAATACATTGGGCAATTACCTAACGGAGCATTACTTTATGATGACTATGCTCATCACCCAACAGAAATAAGAAAAACACTTGAGGCTCTAAGACAAAAATATGAAAATAAAAAGATAGTTTGCCTTTTCCAGCCGCACACATATTCACGTACAAAATTATTACTCGATCAATTTATTGACTCATTAAGCTATGCAGATGAAACAGCTGCTGTTGAAATATACCCTTCTGCTCGTGAAATAAAAGATAATTCTATCTCCTCAATGCATATAGTTGAAGGTTTGAAAGCTAAAAATAAACCTGCTTTTTTTGCTAAAGATTTGGAAGATGTGGTAAAATATGTAAGTCAAGCAAACTTTGGTAATGATACAGTCGTTATTACAATGGGTGCTGGTGATATCTATAGCATAGCAAATGAAATTTTGGAGCACGAGAGTGCTCCTTCTGTTTCTTAATTATGGAAAAATTTGTTGTAAATGGAGGGAACAAATTAAGGGGAAATGTAAAAGTTTCCGGGTCTAAAAATGTTGCGCTAAAAGCGTTGGTTGCCGCGTGTCTTACTGATGAGAAAGTTGTTATAAAAAATATTCCCCATATTTCTGATTTTTATGTAATGGTTGAAATTTTAAAAGAATTGGGTGGAAAGGTTGAGATTGTGGATCATGAAGCACATATTCAGGTTGAAAAGATTTCAAATCATGAGATTCCTCTTGATAAAGCCTCCCTTGCTAGAACTTCTGTAATGTTTATTTCTCCCCTTCTTGTCAGAGTAAATGAGGCAATTATTCCAAATCCCGGAGGATGTCGTCTTGGAGCAAGACCTGTTGATAGATTGATTGATAGTGTAGAACATTTAGGAGCAAAAATAACCTATCACAGTGAAGACGGATATTTTCATGCGAAAACAAAAGGCCTATTAGCAACAGATTATACATTTAGTAAAAATACTCACACAGGTACAGAATCCTTTATTCTTGCAGCAGTACTTGCAAAAGGAACAACAACTCTGAAAAATGCCGCAGAAGAGCCTGAAATTGATGATTTAATAGAATTACTAAATTTAATGGGTGCAAAAATTAAACGTACCAATAAGCGTGAAATAACAATTATTGGTGTAGATAAATTGCATGGATGTGAATTTGTTATCAGTCCTGATAGAAATGAAGTAGTTACTTTTGCTCTTGCTGCTTTTTTGACAAAAGGCGACATTTTTGTTGAGGGAGCAAGAGGAAAAGATGTAAAAGAATTCTTGCAAGAATTAGATAAGTCAAATTGTGGATACGAAGAAAAAGATGGGGGAATGAGATTTTTTTATAAAGGTGAAATAAAACCAACAAGAATTACAACAAAAATATATCCAGGGTTTATGACAGATTGGCAAGCTCCTTGGGCTGTACTTATGACTCAGGCAGACGGATCATCTTTTATCCATGAAACTGTTTTTGAAAACAAATTTGGATATATTTCGGATCTAAAAAAAATGGGAGCAAAAATTGAAGTTGTAAAGCCAAAGATAGATAATCCCGAGGAAATTTATAATTTTAACCTTGAAGATGACAACGAAGAATTTATTCATGCAATAGAAATACACGGACCTACTCCTCTTCATAATGCAGTTGTGACAACTGTAGATATAAGGGCAGGTGCTGCTATTGTTTTGGCTGCTTTGGTAGCAAATGGAGAAAGCACAATTTTTGGAATAGAAAAATTAGATAGAGGATATGAAGATTTTGAAAATCGGCTTAAATCTTTAGGAGCAGATATAAAAAGGGTAAGGGAGGAAATAGTATGAGTAAAATTGGTGCAATTGTTTTGGCAGCAGGCAAAGGGTCTAGAATGAAGTCAATGTCTTCAAATAAAGTAACTGTTACTGTTGCCCAAAAGCCTTTAATTTTACATATTATAGAAAGGCTTGAGGCACTAAATCTTTCCCCTATTGTTGTTGTAGTTGGTTTTGCAAAGGAATCAATTGAAGAAATCTTAAAAGATAGAGTTATCTATGCCGAACAAAAGGAACTATTGGGTACAGGCCATGCTGCTTTAATGGGTCTTAAGGAAGTGCCAGATGATGTAACTGATCTGATTGTTGTATATGGGGATGAGTTTTCTTATCCAAAAGCAAAAACAGAAGAGCTTATAAAAAAGCATATTTCAACTGATTCTGGGCTAACATTACTTACTATAAATCAATCAAATCCTTATGGATTGGGTAGAATTGTTAGGGATAAAAATGGGAAGTTAATAAAAATTGTTGAAGAAAAAGATGCAACAGAAAATGAGAAAAAAATCACTGAAGTAAACCCAGGTTGTTATGTTTGTAAGACAAGTTTTTTGCAAAAATATCTTCCAAAAATAAAGAAAAGTGAGGTTACAGGGGAATATTATCTTACTGAGATAATTCATTTGGCAATTGAAAACAAGGAAAGTGTTGAGACGGTTCATGCTGGCAATATGGTCTGGAAGGGTGTAAATACAACTGAAGAATTAGAAGAGGCAAGACGATTATTTAATGATATTAAATTTTAATTTATGCAAGCAGTTATTTTAGCAGCTGGAAAATCAAAAAGATATTATCCATTTACTTCTCTTCCTCATAAGTCAATTACATCTATAATGGGTATGACCTTACTTGAGAG
>DASVCQ010000020.1:0-4127 GCA_036381535.1 Patescibacteria group bacterium
GACATAAAGCAATGCTCTAATTAATTCTTCTAAAACCTCTTGTTATCTAGCTATTTTGATATACAATATAGGCACAAAAATTTCAAAGCATGATATAATCTGAATATAGATCCTTCTCCTTTGCTCAGGAAAAATCATTAGACAAAGAAATCAGTAAAAAGAATATTTAAATAGATTGAGTAAGTGAGTAGGGGTATAAGCTACCTTAGGGAAACGTGGAATATTTCTGCCGAAATATTCTTCAGGCTTCCTAGACCAAAATAGGTCTCTGCACTATCGGTATTTTTTCTGATAAATTTAAAGACTTGGAATTTTATTTTCCCCCAAAGGTTTCTGATTTTTTCTCCAGTTGGACGGACTTCGATAATGTGAATATACCAATCATCAGGATCTGGGAAAATATCTATTTGTTTTTCACGAGCGAGTTTTTGTAATGCAATTTTTGCATTTGGATTTTCACGAAAACCAAAATTAAGAACAAGTGTTGTAATATTGCCAACTTTTTCCCCTTTGTATAAATTTGTAATCTCAAATCTTTGGCGATCACAATAGGGAATAGGTAATTGTTTTATTGACAAAAAAATTATTGATGAGGGCAGCAAATCATACCTTTCTTTGAGAAGCTGGTTAAGAGTTGGTATCTCCTGTGTATATGTGACAATTGGCGTGTGACATAAAATAATTGCTGTTTTTGGGAAAAATGCAGGGGAGCTTTTTGCCAAATCAACAAGTTGTTGTACAGTCATTGCTGGATAATCAATAATAGCATCTATTGTTTGGGTTTTGCCCCATTTCCATGTTGTCATTATGAAATACAATAACAATCCTATACCAATAGGAATATACCCGCCCTCTACAAATTTTAAGGAATTTGCAATTAAAAAAAGCGTATCTATCAGAATAAATGGAACAAAAATACCGTAGACAAAAATCCGATTCCACTTCCATTGCAAAGAGGTTATTTGGATCATAGACCAAGATGTAATTAGCATGACTCCAGAAACAGCAAGTCCATAAGCTGAGGCAAGGTTGGTGCTTGATTTAAAAACAAGTACCAGTACTACACAACCAATAAATAATGCCCAATTAATAAAAGGAACATAGATTTGTCCCTCCTGATTTGCATATGTATGTATAACGCGCAAAAAAGGAAATAGTTTGAGAGAAATCGCTTGAGAAGCAAGAGAAAATGCACCCGAAATAAGCGCTTGGGATGCAATAATAGTTGCAACAGTTGCAATAAAAATCATTGGATATAAGAAGAAGTGAGGGATTGTACTATAAAATATATTTCCATTATGGATTTGCTCTCCACTTAAAAGATATGCTCCTTGTCCTAAGTAATTCAAGATAAGCGATGGGTACACTACAGTAAACCAGGTAATTCGAATGGGTAATACTCCAAAATGGCTTATGTCTGCATACATTGCTTCACCTCCTGTGATAACAAGCATTACCGAGCCAAGAGTAAGAAGTACTGAAAGGAAAGAATGGGAGAGTAAAAAAACTAATCCATAATATGGATTTAGTGCAAAAAGAATTCCGGGATTTTTTAAAATCTGCAAAATACCAATTGTAGCAATAGATACAAACCATACAATAATTGCCGGAGCAAAAAATGTACCAATTTTTGCTGTTCCTTTTTTTTGAATAATAAAAAGTGCTGTCAGAATAATAATAGATAATGGTACGATGAGTGGCTTGAATGCCAAATTTGCTGCAGCGAGTCCTTCTGTTGAGGAAATGACGCTGATTGCAGGTGTAATAATACCATCACCAAAAAGTAGTCCAGCAGCAACAATAAGCATTGCTGTAAATATTGCTTTTCCTTTAAAAGAAAGCTGCTGTAATAAATTGTATAACGCAAACACGCCGCCTCGACCTTCATGATTTGCTCGCAGCACAAGCAAAATATATTTTACAGCTATTAACAATGTTAATGTCCAGACAACTAGGCTTATTGCTCCCAAAATGTCTAACTGTTTTAGTGCAACATGTCCATGGCCAAAAAATATTTCATTGATAGCATAAAGCGGGGAAGTCCCAATGTCTCCATAGACAACTCCTAACGCAGCAAGAGAAAGGATAAGGATATTTTTGCGTTTGGTATTTGCAACCATATTCTCATTGTATCTTTTATAGTAAAATTTTCAATGGAAAATATAGTCTTTTCCTAATAAATGGGTTATTTAATATATTGGCTTCATGATATAATCATTTACATGAATTTGCCCTTCGATGCACTGCGTTTGCTCAGGGTATAATAATATTTACTTATGAATTTATCTGTTGGAATTGTGGGACTTCCTAATGTGGGGAAGTCGACGTTATTTAATGCGCTTCTTAAAAAGCAGCAGGCTTTGGCTGCAAATTATCCATTTGCGACAATTGAGCCGAATGTTGGAATTGTTGCTGTGCCTGATGAGCGGTTGAACAAACTCGCTGAAGTAACAATGGCAGAGGAAAAGATGACGACACTACCTCCACTTAAGCCTGCGACTGTAGAATTTGTAGATATTGCGGGGCTAGTCAAAGGAGCTAGTGAGGGAGCAGGGCTTGGAAATAAATTTTTGTCACATATTCGGGAAGTAAAGGTAATTGCTCATGTTGTACGTGCATTTGAGGACCCTTCGACAGGCTCGGGTCAAGTCCAAATTATTAGAGAAGGAAGTGTTGACCCCAAAACAGACTACGATACTATTACAACCGAGCTTATTTTGGCAGATCTGCAGACCCTTCAGAAAACCCTTGAAAATAGAAAAATAGAGACAGACAAAAAGCAGGCTGTTGAGCTTTTGGTTGAGGCACTTAACGGTGGGAAAAGGGCACATGATATTGAATTGTCAGCTGAGCAAAAAGAGGCTGTTATGGACTTGATGCTGCTTACTTTTAAGCCGGAAATAGTTGTTTTGAATGTAAGTGAGAATGACTACACGCCCGAAAAAATAGAAGAGATAACAACAAAATACTCAGATCTTCTTTCAAAACCAAAAGAGTCAATTGTGGTTATTTGTGCACAAATTGAGTCGGATTTGGCAGGTCTTACAGAAGACGAACAAAAAGAATATCTTAAGGATTTAGGTTTGGAAAAATCAGGTCTTGAAAGACTTATCCAAAAAGCATACCAGACTTTGGGGTTAATAAGCTTTTTGACAGCTGGGGAAAAAGAAGTCAGGGCTTGGACTATTGAGCGCGGAATAAATGCTCAGATGGCAGCAGGAGAAATACATACGGATTTTATCAAGAAATTTATTCGTGCAGAAATTGCCTCATACAATGATTTTGTGGAAAATGGGGGATGGAAAGGAAGTAGAGAAAAAGGCAAGGCAAGACTTGAGGGTAAAGATTATATTATGCAAGACGGAGACGTAGTTGAATTTAAAATTGGTGCGTAGTTATTGATTTGGTTTTTTTTCAAAACCCATTTCCTTGTCTGTTCTTTCCCAAGGATGGTCTGAATGCCCAGTAGCGGTTTTTTTTACTGTTACCTGGAAAGTAGGGTCAAGCCTTCTAGCATATTCAAAAATTCCTACTCTTTTCTTGTCAGCTTCTTTTTCTGCTCTCAGGAAAAATTCTTCCAAATCCCGAGCGTATGCTTCAAATTTTCTTACCATAATTAGAATGTAGTCTTGATGAGTATATATGTCAAGACTTTTTCCTCTTGTCTTGTGCCTTATTTTAAGGTAAAATAGACTCCATGCGTACATACGAATTAGTTCTTGTTGTAAAACCAAGTCTTACTGAAGCAAATAGAAAAAAACTTTTGGATGAGGTCAAGTCACTTCTTTCGGGAAAAGTAACTAAAGAAGAGGATTTGGGTAGTAAAGCATTATCTTACAAGATAGGTAAGGAATTAACAGGACATTATTTTGATTTATTTTTCGAGACTGAAAAATTGGCAACAGATTTGGAAAGAAAACTTTTGGAGAATGATAATGTTTTGAGACATTTGCTACTTAAGTCAAAAGGCAAAATTCAAAAATCAGAAGTAAAGAGTGAGAAGGCAGAAGATAAAAGTGAGAAATCACAAGCTAAAGGAAAGAAATAAATATAAAAGAAGGGCAGTATTGAATGGCACGAAGTTTGAATAGAGTACAGTTGATTGGGAATTTAACACGAGATCCGGA
>DASVCQ010000021.1:0-10221 GCA_036381535.1 Patescibacteria group bacterium
AGAACTTTAAGAACTTTAAGAACTTTAAGAACTTTAAGAACTTTAAGAACTTTAAGAACTTTAAGAACTTTAAGAACTTTAAGAACTTTAAGAACTTTATAACTATATTATCCCTTCCTCTCCTCTTTACACCAACTCCCAACTCTGCTTAACTATAAATAGCCCTCATATGAAAAAATTTTATTCTTTTCTTATTCCTTTTTTAATTTTACTTTTCTTAACTGCTTTGACACTTATACTCACACATCTTAATGCTTTTACTCTTTTTAACCCCAAGGGGACAGTCTCTCTTGATGAGCGAAATCTTATAATTACTGCTGTATCTATTATGCTTGTTGTTGTTATTCCTGCTCTTTCTTTTTTAATTTTTGTTGTAACAAGATATAAATTTGCAAATCACAAGACAAAATATTCGCCTGAGTGGACAGGAAGTACTGTTGCAAAAGTTCTCCTTTGGACTTTCCCTACTTTAGCAATGTTTGTTTTGGCCATAGTTACATGGAAAAATACTCATATTTTGGATCCGTACAAGCCTTTGCCGTCCAAAAATCCTCCATTAACAATCCAAGTTGTTGCGCTTCGTTGGAAATGGCTTTTTATATATCCTAAAGAACATATTGCAAGTGTTAATTTTGTAGAATTTCCGGTAAATACTTCTATTAGCTTTAGACTCACAGCATCTGATGCACCTATGAGCTCCTTTTGGATACCAAGTTTGGGAGGACAAATGTATGCAATGGAGACAATGGAAAATCAACTTCATTTAGAGGCTTCCAAGACAGGCGATTTTAGAGGAGAGGCTGCAGAAATAAACGGCTCGGGTTTTTCGGGCATGAGATTTGTTGCAAGATCAGTAAATCAGTCAGACTATGATAGTTGGGTCAAAAAAGTTAAATCTTCAAATGACATTCTAGATACATCTACCTATGATAAATTGTCCCAGCCAAGTGAGGATAATCCGGTCGTCTTTTATTCATCTGTTGAGACAAATTTGTATGATAATATAATTATGAAATACATGGAGCCAGGAGAAAAACAAGCAATTCAAAATACCGATTCTAAATAATATGGAGAATTTTATTTTTGGAAAATTAACTTGGGAGGCACTCCCTCATTTGTGGTTTACAATTGCCGGAACAGTCTCAATGACTATTATGGGAATAGGAGCTGTTGCTGCACTGACCTACTATAAAAAATGGAAATGGCTTTGGAAAGAATGGCTTACTTCATGTGATCCCAAAAAAATAGGAATAATGTACATAATTTTTGCATCCCTTATGCTCTTTCGCGGGGCACTTGATGCTTTTATGATTTGGGCACAGCAGTCAATTTCTGTGGGCGCCTCACACGGGTACTTATCAGCAGATCATTTCCAACAGATTTTTACAGCTCACGGTGACATTATGGTATTTTTTGTTACCATGGGATTTCTTTTTGGACTTATTAATTTTATTGTCCCTCTTCAAATCGGTGCCCGTGACCTTGCCTTTCCTTTCCTAAATACTCTTGGATTTTGGCTTTATGTTGCCGGCGCAATCCTTATTAATATGTTTTTTGTTGTTGGAGGAGATTTTGCTGCAGCGGGATGGCTGTCTATTGCTCCACTGTCTGAGCTTCAATTTAACCCGGGTATTGGAGTTGATTATTGGATATGGAGCCTGCAGATTTCAGGACTTGGGACCTTACTTGGAGGAATTAACTTTGTTGTGACAATTCTTAAGCTTCGTGCACCTGGGATGTCCCTAATGAAAATGCCACTTTTTGTCTGGACATCACTTTGTAGTATGGTGTTGGTTATAACTATTTTCCCAATACTAACAGTAACAATAGCCCTTCTAAATCTTGATAGACTTTTTGGTATGCATTTTTTTACCAGTGGATTTGGAGGCAATCCAATGATGTATACAAATTTAATTTGGACATGGGGACATCCGGAAGTATACGTACTTATCCTTCCTGCTTTCGGCGTTTACTCAGAAATAGTCTCAAACTTTTCCCATAAAAGACTTTTCAGCTACACATCAAATGTTATGGCGGCAATTGCCATAACTCTTATGTCCCTCCTTGTCTGGCTGCATCATTTCTTCACAATGGGTGCAGGAGCGGATGTAAATTCATTTTTCGGCATAATGACAATGTTTATTGCTGTCCCAACAGGTGTACAAATATTTAACTGGGCAACGACGATGTTTCGGGGTAAAATCACATTTGACTCCCCTCTTTATTGGTTTTTGGGATTTGTAAGTACATTTACATTCGGCGGTATGGCAGGAGTACTCTTGTCTGTTCCTCCTGCTGATTTTCAGCTCCACAATTCACTTTTTTTGGTAGCACATTTTCATACTATGATTATCGGCGGAGCACTTTTTGGTATATTTGCAGGACTTACTTACTGGTTCCCTAAAGTGACAGGATTTAAATTGGATGAAAAATTAGGCAAATATTCTTTTTGGCTTTGGTTGATTGGCTTTTTTGTCTCTTTTACGCCTTTATATATTTTAGGATTTATGGGAGCAACAAGAAGACTGGACCACTATAGCGCTTCAACCGGCTGGCAACCATTATTTATCACTGCATTTATCGGCATTTGTATCATAGGAGTTGGCACTGCAGTGCAAGTTTATCAAATAATTGTCAGCATAAAAAATAGAAAGAAAAATCATGATACAACAGGAGACCCTTGGAACGGAAGGACACTGGAATGGGCTACAGCTTCCCCTCCTCCATTTTATAATTTTGCAGTAATTCCAAATGTTAAAGATAGTGATGCCTTTTGGGATATGAAAAAATCTCTTGCCAAAGACGCGTCAATGAGTGATATGGACATGATTACAAATCCTGAAAAAGTTAGCCAACTTTTAGCTGAAAAAAGAAAAAATCAAAAGTATGAAGAAATTACGCTTCCTAAGAATACTCCCATGGGAATTTATTTATCACTCTTTGTCTTTGTAGTCGGATTTGCCATGGTTTGGCATATCTTTTGGCTGGCTGTTATTTGCTTAGTAGGTGCAATTGCATGTTTTATAATTCGTGCATTTGATGATGAGACCGAATACGAATTAAGTGCTGAAGAAGTAAAGAAATTGGAGGAAAAATGAAAGAAGAATTACAACAAAAAAATAACGACAAAACATTTTTTGGCTTTTGGGTCTACCTAATGACAGACCTTCTTATGTTTGCTGCTCTTTTTGCAACTTACGCTGTCCTTCGCAATAACACTTTTGGCGCTCCGTCGGGTAAAGAATTATTCAGTCTCCCCTATGTACTTATTGAGACTCTAATTCTTTTAACCAGCAGTTTTACTGTTGGAATTGGGACTATTTATGCCAGGGCAAAAGATGTTGTTAAGACATCCATTTTCTTTGGAGCGACATTTATTCTGGGTGTTGTCTTCTTATGGATGGAGGTTGCAGAATTTGCTCATTTATTTGCCGAGGGAAATACTCCCCAAAGAAGTGCTTTTCTTTCTTCATACTTTACACTCGTTGGAACACATGGACTGCACATTACATCGGGACTTTTATGGATGGTACTCATTTTTATTTTTATTCTAAAGCGTGGAATGTCAGATTCTAGTATCAGAAAACTAACCCTTCTTGGAATTTTCTGGCACTTTTTAGATATTGTTTGGATATTCATTTTTACAATAGTATATTTATTAGGAGCGATATAAAAATTTATGAACGAAAATAAAAAAATAAAAATTTCGACCTATGTTCTAGGATTTTTGATGTCAGTTATTCTGACGCTTCTTGCATATTTTTTGGCAGTAACCAAAACTTCCTTTGATTCATTTATTTTAATTGTCATATTTATGGTGCTTGCGCTAATTCAGCTTATTGTGCAGCTTGTATTTTTCCTGCATATGGCAAATGAATCAAGACCCAGATGGAATTTACTTTTTTTCATGACAACCTTGGGAGGAATTCTTATTCTTATTGTCGGATCTATTTGGATAATGTATCATCTCAATTACAATATGACCCCTCAACAAATTAACAACTATGTAGAGAGTCAGGACGGCTTCTGAAATACATGACTTATGGACAAAATTAAAGCCTACTACATTCTTACTAAGCCAGGCATTATTTATGGAAATGCCGTTAATGCAGCAGCAGGATTTTTTTTAGCCTCCAAATTTCACAGCAGCATTTTTCTTTTTTTAGCGATGCTTCTGGGAATTTCTTTTTCCATTGCCGCAGCCTGTGTATTTAATAATTTTATCGACCGGGATGTAGATAGCAAAATGGAGCGGACAAAAAAACGAGCATTCGTAACAAAATCAATTTCACCCAAAAAAGGATTAATTTTTGGGATAATACTCGCATTAATCGGCGCAAGCTTTTTGATTTTTGGAACAAATTTACTCACCTCATTTATTACATTTATTGGATTTGTTTTTTATATTATTTTATACGCAATTGGAAAAAGAAAATCAGTACATGGCACTTTGGTCGGAGCAGTCTCGGGTGCAGTCCCCCCCGTTGTTGGGTATACAGCAGTAACAAATAATTTTGACACTGGAGCACTTCTTCTTTTCTTAATTCTTGTTGCGTGGCAGATGCCTCATTTTTATGCAATTGCTATATATAGACTTAAGGATTATAAAAGTGCCGGAATTCCTGTTTTGCCTGCTAAATACGGACTACTTAATACAAAAATTCAAATGATTTTTTATATTCTTCTTTTTCTTGTCTCAACTTCCCTCTTAACCTTTTTTAGATATACAGGTTTTACTTATTTAGTTGTTGTTTTTGCCTTAAGTATTTATTGGTTAATTCTTGGGATACAAGGATTTTTTGTTAATGATTCAGATAAATGGGCTAGGAAAATGTTTTTCTTCTCACTTATTATTACACTTGTTTTTGCATTTATAGTGTCCGTTGGAGGAATATTGCCATAGGAATATTTTAGATAAATACTGTATAATTTATTTATGTTAGTAATTCACATTTTAATTGCCTTATCAAGTCTTGTATTTTCAGGTATTACTTTCCTTGTCCCCACACTAAAAAAGCTTTACTTTTCATATACTCTGGTCGGACTAACTATTGTTAGCGGTACATATCTAATTATCTCAAAACCCGCACATATGCTTACTGTATGTTTTGAGGGACTCTTATATATAGGAGTTGTCTCAATTGCTCTTCTTTTTGCAAACAAAAAATTAGCAAAACAAGTATAAAAGTTCTTAAAGTTTAGTTTGTAAAGAGTTATAATGTTTGTAAAGCTCCGCAAAGCAGAATAGTTATCCCACAAGAGGACTACCTTTCTTAAAGGGTCGTATTGTTAGATTGTTAATTAACCTGTTATCCCCTTATATAGATTCAGGATCGGAGTCCGAAATGACGACTTTATAAACTTTAAAAACATTACAAACTTTATAAACTCTAAATACAAAATACAATATACAAGATACAAGATACTAAATACTATCTGTTAAAACTAGAGGTATTCAATAATATAAAATAAAACTCCAGATACAATAGAAAATGTCCAGAAAAATAAGAATGTAAATGTAAGTATTTTATGCGCGTGGAAATAATTAATTCCCTTTCTGTATCTAGTCCAGGCAAAAATAAAAAATACAATTAATGCAACAAACATGATTAGAGATAATAATCCATGTACTATTGCAAGACCAATAATAAAAGGTGTTTCAAGTCGCGCAGACTTTGCCTGAGCAGGTACTCGGGACGCCATGTAAGTAATATTAAATACCAGCTCATAAATAAGTGCACCAAAAGCAAGTTTGGTTGGAAATTTGTTGTGTTTGTAACCGCTATACAATGAATAGTAAACAATAAAGGAGACAATAATTTCAGCAAAAAGAGTAATTGTGCTATACAAAGGACTGTGCATTAAAATTATTGTAGTGTTACAAAAAAAATAAAACAAGGACTATTTTTTGACACTTTCCCGACACTCTCCTAACATAATTCTCCCTTGCATTTGTTAACTGTAACCTCTACTATTGTTGTATGGACAAAGCCTCACTTGAGAAAATTGCAAAAGAATTGGTTGCTAGCGGTAAAGGAATTTTGGCTGCAGATGAATCTGACAAAACATGTCAAAAAAGATTTGATAGTGTAGGCGTTGAGTGTACTGAGGAGACAAGACGTGAATATAGAGATTTACTCCTTACCACCCCCGGGGCTCACGACTTTATGAGCGGAGTAATTTTTTATGACGAAACTTTTTGGCAAAAAACAAACGACGGTCAAAATTTTCCAGACTACCTGACTGCAAATGGAGTCGTTCCAATCATCAAAGTTGATAAGGGACTTGTTGATTTACCCGGCTTTCCAAATGAAAAAATTACACAAGGATTGGATGGTCTTCCGGAAAGGATGCAAAAATATTATGAGAGTGGTGCACGTGCTGCAAAATGGAGAGCGGTTATTCAAATTGGAGAAGGAATGCCAACAGATGAGTGCATCGCAGCTAATGCATTTGTTTTGGCTAGATATGCCGGCATTTGCCAGGCCGCAGGAATTGTCCCGATGGTTGAGCCAGAAGTACTTTTTGACGGACAACATTCAATTGATGAATGTGAAAAAACAATGGAGCGGACCTTTGACGTATTATTTGACACCATGAAGTCACTTCGTGTCCATATTCCAGGCGCAATTCTTAAGACAAGTATGACACTCCCGGGCAAAGAAAGTGGTACACCAATTGATCATGATGATGTTGCAGAGAGGACTGTCAGAGCACTACATGACCATGCCCCCCATGATCTGGGTGGTGTTGTATTCCTCTCAGGAGGCCAGACCAGTAATGATGCCTTCATAAATCTTAACCGTATCGCCAAAAAAGCTCCACATCCGTGGGGTGTCACATTCTCCTATTCAAGAGCACTTCAAGACCCTGTTCTTAAATTCTGGGCAAAAAATAGAAATTCAAGAAAAGAAATTCAAGACTTATTTCATGAGCAATTGCACTTTGCAAGTTTGGCAAGCAAAGGTCAACTTAGTGAGTCAGAATTGGGAACAACAACTTCTGCAACCAAATCCCAAGATTTGTAGACTTTTACTCCGCTCTTTTTTCCATTACTGATTTGGTCAGAAGGCCTGCCTGTGCACCAATCATTCCAACAACTGATGAAGAATTTATAGATCCCCAATGCATCGCTGTCTTAATGGGAAGTTTGTGAATTACAGCAGAAAGAAATCCTGCCGTATAAGCATCTCCTGCCCCTGTCCTCTCAACTGCCTCCCCAGGATAAAGTCCTTCATGATGGAAATTTCCTTCTGTATCTAAAACATAAGACCCATGCTTTCCATTCGTAATAACTGCCATTTTTGTACCTCTCTCAACAAGCCCTTCCGCAAGAATTTTTATATATTCCGGTGAATTGTCCGTATCCCTCAAATCATCACCATAAATTATTTTTTCCGATTCTTCCTTATTAAGAAATAAAATATCTGTATGTTTTATTATTTCATGGACAAAATCTTTTCCGCTTCTAAATTGATACCCACCAGGATTGAAGGCAATTTTTATATTATTTGCCACAGCAAAATCAAGCGCACGCCTGTAAGGAGTTTTCCAGTCTTCCCCAAGGCTTGTTAAAAAGAGATATTCGGCAGTCATATCTTCAAAGTGGAAATTGTGGTCGCGAGTTACATGCTGGCTAAAAATAGTTCTATCCCCTTTAAAATTTATAATCACGGATACAGATGATGCTGCATGTGTTGAATGGATAATGTGGGATCTATTTATATTTTCTTTAGCAAGGCTATTATGGACAAGAAGAGATAATTCATCATCACCAATTTGTGCAAAAAGTGAGGTCTTTAAGCCAAGTCTTGAAAGTCCGACTGTAACATTTGCAGCATTTCCTCCCATTTGCATGTCGTAGCGCTCAACTTCTATTTTAGCACCGTATCTAAAGCAAATATCCAAATCTTTAAGACTAGCATTATGCACAGCATCATGCAGTGTCATAAACATATCTACTTTTGCTTCTCCAACACTAATTACATCAAAATGAGCAACCATATAATATAGTATCTATTATTTGTTAATAAGTATCAAGTCAGACACAGTCTAATAATTTAAGTCCAACTTCATCGTCCATTACCCTTTCAATATCTTTTTGAAAAGGAACAAAATATATCTCACAAGTTGCACCGGATGTGCCTTCCTTTAAATGCCCACCAATAGTTGAGAAATTTTCGTTTGCAAGGACACAGTGCATATGCACAAAAGGCTTGCCATCAACCAAAGATACATTTCCCGTAAGATTGACTAATTCCCTATCTCCGGAAAAAGATTTGAATTCGTATTCTTTTTTGTCCAAATGGTAAAATCCTAATTCTGCCTCTTTTAAAGACCCTATTGCCTGAAAAAATCCTGCATGAAGACCTACTTCTTCTGCAAATTTTAGTAAATTTTCGACAAATTTATCTCCTATTTTAAGTCTTATCAGATATCCATCAGAAACTTTTGTATATTGCATATTTTTATTATAGGAGAGTTATTTTAAATAGTAAACCTCATGATTTATTAAATTTTAAAAGCATAATTGAGAGGATCCATACGCAAGTCATATCCAATTGACATAAAATGCATACTGGGCAAATTACGTGAAGAAAAATTATTTCAACAATTCCAATGTATAAACAAAATAACAAACCAAATGTAGCCATACCAAAAACAAATTTTTTAAACTTTAAAAATGCTCCAAGCAAAATAAAAATATATCCCAAAAGGCCAATTATAGGAGTTGGAATTCCAAAGGTATTAGATACATCACCTGAGATAATAGCATTACAATTTATTAGGCTATTTACATTGCAGGGGGTAAATTCTGTTGCTGTATACTTTTCCCAAAGCAGAAAAATAGCAAGAAAAATTCCAAATATTGCTAAAATCTTTATCACAAGATATATTTTTCCCATAAAATTAGTATAACTTGTAGATTTATCTAAATCTGTGATGCTTCTCGCATATTTTATCTGCTTTTGTGGTATATTATGCGTATGAAAGTATTTCTGGGCTTTCTTGTTGTTGTTATCTTTCTTGCCCTGGTAATACCCTTTCTAAGGTTTACACCACTTCAGACACCTGTTGTGCCAACTCCTTTCCCGACTGAAAAGGTAGCAAAGGTGAATCCATGCCGGGCATTAGAGGTAAAAAGCCCAGTACCAACGCAAAAAATTTCCCCGCCAAGTATAAATGTAGTAGTTGTGGTCGACAATAGCAATCCTAAATGTAGTTGGGGGGTTTTTGAAGCTCAAGCTGGCACGGTTCAACTTGAAGATGATGCTCAAAATGTACTTGCAACAGGCACTCTTAATACAAATGAAGACTGGACAGCCAAAAAACCTGTAACATACCAAACAACCATCCCCTTCAACGGTACAACTTCAACTAAGCTAAATCTTGTCATAACAGAAGAAAATCCGTCAGGCAGTGACAATCCTCAGACTGTTTCAATTCCACTCGTTTTCAACTAATTGCCGGACAGAACTATTCTCTGAGTTTGCTAGCCATGAATAATAATCGTTCATGGTACTTAGACAATCTTTTACAACCTCTGCCAAAAAATAGTAATTGCTTTCAAACCCTCTCTGCTGATCCTTTTCAATTTCAATTGCCAACCCCAATTGAAATTCATCTAGACTGAGTCTCTCCCAATTAACACCTATCATATCTCCCAATCTTTTAGCATCCTGAGCCGTAATCCCCACAATTCCTCTTGTACTGTTAGATATTCTACTCAACGTATTAGTCACCTCCTTTCAATCATTAAAATTCTACCTGGAAGATAAGTTCTGAGATAAATTTAGTGAAATTCAGTTACCATTTATAGAACGCATACATTGAGTACTTGTGACATTATTATCCATTTTGCTTAGAATTTCCTTAAAAAGAATAAGTATCAGAATATTACTATCAGACTAAACATATAATAATTTTGCCTATTTTGCTCTCTTTTTATCTCTTGACATTTCAAAGCCTATCCTGTATACTATCGGGTATTGTTCAGTCTTGATATGAAACATTTTTCAACAAAAATTCTTTTTGCACTTCTTCTCGCAGGAGTTATTTCATTTGGTCTAACAAATACAACCTTCGCAACAACAGGAGCAACCTTTACTACAGATGTCGTATGTAACGGCACAAATGTCAATTTATTTAGTGATAAAGATAGCGTTTACCTTGATGGAGGCCCAATGCATGGAGGAGCTGCAGGACTTACAGACGGATATT
>DASVCQ010000022.1:0-5564 GCA_036381535.1 Patescibacteria group bacterium
TGGATGTGGTGCATGTGTATCCGCTCTTGAGAGTTGTAACGTTTCTGGTGTTGTCATTGATGATTTTGGAGATTTTTGCTACACAAGTTTTGACCAAAATTGGATTAAATTTCTTCCAAATGGTAGTTGTGGAGATACTGAAGACTTTTGTACTAATGGTTGCAGAACACTTTGCAATTCCGGTACCACTAATTGTGGCGCGTGTACTGGAGGATTTATAGCTACAAATGATTGTGGGACCATAACAGGCTCACAGACTTGTCAGCATAATGCCCCTCAGACATGTACCAATACTAATTTCGCGAGATCTTGCAGTCACTTTGTAGATAACTGTTCGGCAAATTATACATGTAGTGGAGGGACTACTTGTGTCACCAATATTATTGTCCATGTGTATATAGACTATGGGCATGACGGAGGAAATGACGCCAACTACCCATCCGGGGTGGTTACCATAAATGGTGGAGGGGCACAGACAACAGGCGCGGATGGTACAGTAACTTTCAGCGGACTCACCTCGGGCAACACCTACACTATTGCCTATAGTGACAATAGTCCTGATTATCAGCCAACAGGAGCTACCTCCCAAAATGTTTCGCTAAATAACGGCAATGGTAATTACAACGTAACTTTCCGTGTTACCCCACTCTACAAGATATCAGGAAATGTCTTTACAGATGCCAACCACAATAAAAATTATGACGGATCGGATACTTTGTATACAGGCAATACTACTATTCATGTCTCAGGAGGGCCAACATCTGTTGCTGATATGAATCAGACAAGCGGTACTTACGATACGGGAGAAGTATTGACATCAGGCACATATACCATCTCCCAGACTCATTCCCTAGCCAGTGGATATACATATACAACACCCACTTCCTGGAATGTCACTGTGGGCAATCCTGTGGGGGCTCCCGATTGTAGTGTAGGTGCGTCACCTGATGCTGCCTGCGTCAATCCAAATAACGGAAGTGTGTCAGGACTGAATTTTGGAGTAGACAAGCCTTATCAGATATCAGGAAGTATTTTCAATGATAAAAATAAAGACCTCAAATATAACGGCTCAGACTCTCTTTACACAGGTGGAAGTAGTATTAGCATAACAGGCCCGACAAATATGTCCGTTAACGCCTCAGCTGGGACCTACTCAACTGGCCAAGTCCTTTTGCCGGGCACATATACAGTCACTTACAATACAACTTCTACTCCCCTACCAGCGGGATACGAATTCCAGACTTCCAATACTTTTCAAGTTGTAGTTGGGTATAGCCCTGTATGTAGCCCAGGAGGCTCGCCTGACGCAACTTGTGGGGCTCCAAATAACGGTTCTGCAGGTGCAGGAAGTATAAATGACCTTAACTTTGGACTTAATAACGAGCATCCACATGACGGTGGAGTATGTCTTGATTTGAGGACGGATAACCAAGGTGCAGGTACTATCTCTGACCAATTCCCCCCTGCGGGTGCAACTTGCGGAGGATTAAACGGCTCTCAGGCTGTTATAAATAATGGTACATGCTCAACAGGCTCCGGAATTGTTTTTTCATGCGATGGTACTTTTGACTTTGGACTGGGAAGTGCGGATGCAAATAATTGGACTGCAGGAGGAGCAAGTCCAAATACCGAGTGTTATTCAGGAGGAGGACTGGATGTTATTCCTACTTCCTATGATTTCATGACGACAACCGCCAGACAATCAAATATTACACCAACTAATTTGGATAATTTGACCAATCCAAATCCTGCAACATCTTGTACAACAACAGACTGTATTCTGCCCACCAATTTGCCAAAAGGAATTTATCAGGTAAATGGAGACCTAACTTTGGATAGCGCTGACTATACCTTCCCTGCTCCACCGGACCCAACAACCGAGTCTTATGCCTATATCATCTTAGTCAATGGAGACTTGCATATTAACGGTAATATTTACGTACCCAAAGGCTCTGTAGCACTTTTCTCTGTGTCAGGAAATATATATGTAGATAAAAGTGTTGGGAATACCATAACAAATGTAAATTCCTCAACAGTAAATGCTCCCAACCTTGAGGGTGTATACAGTGCAGACAAATCATTTATAGTTGAGTCCTACGGCGCAGGTAATGCAATCTGTAATGCAGACGGTACTCCTCTTGATAAAAGACTTGTTGTCTTGGGGATTGTTATTACCAATGCTGCCAAAGCAGGAGGTTCCCTAACCAATAACCGCGACCTTTGTGTCTATGACAATAACTGCTCAAGTATCCTTATGGGAGACGGCACAAATGGCGGTGACGGCTTGGGTGGAAGTGGAGAGGGACTTCTCCTAAATTACCTACTAAATCTTCTGTCTGACGGCCAATTCGTCAACACCAAAATCTTCAACTGGCAAGAACTCAAGCCATAAAAGCGTTAAATAGAAAGCGTCATGTAAGCTTGTCAAATGATACGAAGAAATATTAGAGATTTATCTGATTAATACTATTTGCCTGAAAGTACCAATCCATAAGAATAATATTATAAAAGGATATAGCAAGCTCATCGGAGTATAATATACTCTTTTCATTATTTATTAATGTATATATATGCTCCTTATTAATAATACCTAGTTTAGCAAGCACTGAATTTTCTAAGACCATATCGATCAATTTTCTTTGATTATAAATAAAATTGACATAGATATCTTCTAACCCTTCTTTTTCTTGGAACATTTCTATATTAAAAATACCAGGTGCCTCTCTAAGAATAGTTTGCTTAACTTCACCCATTCCTCCCTTTATATGGGCAGGTATTCTTCTGGCTAATCTAATTAACCTCGTATCTACAAAAGGCGTCATTGTCCACATATCATTTTCCCAAAATTTTTCTCCCCATGCCCAATAAACAACACCTGACGTAGGGGGAATAAGTAACGGATAAAATTTTCTACTATTAAATCTTTCTCTACTTAATGCATACTCATTAATTCTCTTTGCAAATAAATTTTCCACTCCATCTTTTTTAAGATATCTAACATTATTAAAATAACTGTATTGTGTAGTAAATTTAGCAGTCTTATCTATATTTCTCGAACCATATATTTCATCTCCTCCCTCACCTGCAAATTCTATCTTTGCACCTGTTTTAGCAATCTTAGATAAGAAAAAATATGCATCTGTTAGGTTATGTTGATGAGGATCTTCAGGATTTAGATGAGAAATCATATTATGTTTGAATTGCATATACTCTCCTACATCGAGCATCTTCAAATCCAACCCATGTCTTTGCGCAAAACGGATCATTTTATTGACATCAGTTTCACCTTGGGTAAATTCAGAAAATAATGAATAACAAGGAAAATGCTTGTCTGTGGACTTAGTAAGAGAATAAGCCACCAATGTACAGTCAAAGCCTGACGATAAATCACAACCAAATGGTAAATTGCTTATTTTTGCAAGTTGATCCGAAATTATATGTGTAATTTCTTTTACCCACTCTTTAGTAAAACTCTCAATGGAAGTATATGGAACAATTTTTTCTAATAAAAATGAGTCCAAATCTATTAATGAAGTAATATTTCCAATTTGTGGGTTGTCCAAAGAAAATTGCAATTTACAGCCCGCAGGCAATCTTTTTCCTTGATGAATAATTGTCTTCTCTGTCTGGTGTGAATTCCAAAGTAAGTAAGTCATTAATCCATCTGGGTCTATCGAAATAAAACTGTTTTTTGATTTTAAATACTTCACAATATTATGAAATTTTGTGGAAATATATATTTCTTTTTTGTCATTTGCAATATAGACTGGAAAGGTCCCAACTTGGTCTATCAGTATTTCTATATAATTTGTCTCATAATTACGATAGAATAGTAAAAAATGACTATTACTATTAACCAGTTTTACACCATTATCTTTCTTATATTCTTCAAGTAGATTACTTTCATTAATTGTGTTGTCATAGTTAACAAAGTATCCTACTAACTCCTCTGAAGAAGTTTCAAACAATACTTTAGGTGGGAAGGTAATTTCGGGTATGTCTTCAGCTAGTGTTTTTTTTGAAGGATCAATGGTGATAGATAGATGTTGTCTCATATTTCTATTCTCTTAGAACTCCAAAATAATTCCTCTTCTTACAAAGTCATTTATTAGATTTTGGAAACTTTTTTGTGTCATAAAATCTTTTTCAAGATAGTTTTTAAAATCGGTCTCACTGATAGATTTCCTTTGCCAAATATCATGTAGCAACCTATAAGCTTTAGCGTTTATCTTAATAACATCATCAGTCATCCAATCATAAGCAATTGTTGTTGAATTATTTATTTTTCTATCAATGTCTAAAAATATTATTGAATTAGGATTTATTTTGTACTGCATAACAATAGTATATATTACTTAATACCAACAAATTATCTGAAGTCACTCAGATAATTCGTTTTATGCTTGAAAACTTTATTTACGTCTCAATTCTGGCCTTAAGTCACGTCCTCCAGTCTTTAGGTTAAAAACTTCTTGGCTTTTACCTAAAACTTCCACTAATGGCACTTGACCCGCGCGTTCTCTAATCTCTACCCTAACAGGTTCTCCTAGTTTCATTATTATCACCTCCTTTCTTATCTCAAGATTATTCCTTACTTTGTAGCAATACAAGTATACAAAAGTATAAAAAATATATAAAAGAGAATCAAAAAATATCACTATTACCATTATAGGCTTAAATCTATTTAAAAATAATTAAGTTAGAGATTGCTTCGCTTTGCTTCCCAACTCAGGGCTACCTTCCCCGAAGGGTCGCGCAATGACGGAATAAATAAAACATTATTGGTTTTGTTCAGATCAATTAGACTAATTCTTATATATATCTGGACTTTCCCCTGACAGGCAGGGTCATTGACAAGACATTTTGATTGTGATAAACCATACTCAAATGAAAATATGAAACCGCTTTGTAAATTAAACCCGTTAGAAAAGATGCATCCGCTATGAGCGGATTTTTTTTATTAATGCTCATTGTGTGAAAAGTTAATGAAAGGAGGTGTTCATAATGCCAGTTGAAGTTTTAGCAACTGAAAGAATTGCTGCAACTGCTGCCTCCCCTGCTCGCAGAGGACAAGCGGACGCTAAGCAATTTACTTCAGAAGTGTCAAACAGTCTTGAGGCAAAAGGATGCAAACCAGGACCATGCCTTGAGCCATGTAAAGGTGCGTGTCTTCAGCCCCCAAACTGTCGACTACCTAAGCCTGGAGCCTGTAAACCACCAGGTCCACCCAATGTGCGCTAACTTAGCCCATTGAAAAGGTAACTTTGCCCGAAAATAAAATCGGGCAAAGTATTAGATGACATGAAATATTTTAAAAATAAATTATCAAATGGCTCAAGTCTTAGTACTATAACCATCCCTAATGCTCCTAGCATTACTGTTACATCATATATAAAAGCAGGCTTTCGATCAGATCCAGACGGAATGCCTGGACTGGCACATTGCACCGAACACATGTTATTTGCAGGCTCTGAAAAATTTCCCTCCCATTATATTCTCGCCAGCAATGTTGAGAAAGTTGGTGGATGGCATTACGCATACACATGGATTGATTATCAACAGCA
>DASVCQ010000023.1:0-4108 GCA_036381535.1 Patescibacteria group bacterium
GAGCTAGCATACATCGTTTACGGCCAGGACTACACATGTATCTAATCTGTTTCGCTCCCCTGGCTTTCGTGCCTCAGCGTCAGGAAAAACCCAGGTGACTGCCTTCGCTTTTGGTATTCCAGTTAATATCAACGCATTTCACTGCTACACTAACTGTTCTATCACCCCGATCAATCCTCCATTTCGTGAGTATTTCTACCAAATCCAGGGGTAAGCCCCGGTCTTTAAATAGAAACTTTACGAAACGCCTACGCACACTTTACGCCCAATGAATCCGGATAATGCTTGCCCCCTACGTATTACCGAGACTTCTGGCACGTAGTTAGTAGGGGCTTATTCTATAGTCCGTGAATGGACTATCAAAAGGAGTTTACAACCCGAAGGCCTTCATCCTCCACGCGGCGTCGCTGGGTCAGACTTTCGTCCATTGCCCAATATTCCCAGTTGCTGCCATCCGTAGATGTACTGCCCGTGTCTCAGTGCAGTTGTGGCTGTCCAACCTCTCAGTCCAGCTACCCGTCATTGCCTTGGTGGGCATTTACCCCGCCAACTAGCTGATAGGACGCAGGCTCCTCCCTCGGCGACCAGTAAAGGTCTTTACCATTTCTGGAACTATGGAGAATTACCCCCTCTTTCGAGGGGCTATGCTCCACCCAGGGGTAGATTCCCACGCGTTACTCACCCGTCTGCCGGTTACTTGTATTGCTACAAATCCCCTTGACTTGCATGCTTAAGGCACGCCGCCAGCATTCATCCTGAACCAGGATCAAATTCTCAAAAAAATTGGACGAAGATTCCATACCTTGCGGTACTTGTCTTGCTGTCCAAAAAAATTCCTACCACTTCTTGATTTTCAAAAAGTGCTCTCCTTAACTAAAAGTTTTGGAGAATAAAATTAATTAACTTTGGCTTAATGTGTGTCTTTAACTGTCAAAGAGCATTTATAGCTTTCAGTTATCAACTCTTAGCTCTCAGTTAAACTAAAAGCTAGAAGCTGACAACTAGGAGCTAGTTGAGGACTAAAAAACCCGCCAAAGCGGGTACTTTTCTACTTTGCAGTAGATAAATTTGCTTTGGTCTAGGTCTAATCCATACCAATAGTCATTATACCTGAAATAAAAATAAAGTCAACCCCGATTCAGCCGTCTTATCCCAAACTAGTACCTCCTCTATTAAATAATGGCTAAGTAACATTTGAGTGTAGGCTATTTTATGACAAGCGAGCGTAATTGGGGAAAAGAAATCCATGGAAATAAAAGATGTTTAAATTTAAAAAAGCCTATCCCAAAAACCTTTTAATCCTCTTCTTGGCTGCCAAAGTCTGTGCGGGGTTGTTGGATCTTTCTCGTACGCCCTTACATCACTCAATGCCATACTGGGTCTTATTCCCTTTGGGAATTTTCCATATTTTTCTACTCTTTCTTCTTCAAGTCGTCTTACTTCATCAGCATATTTAGCAGCAAGTCTTGCATTTTCCGATGTATATCTTGCATCAGAATAAGCATCATATCTAAATCTCGCAAGCGCTATGTTCCAGTCCGCAATTTCCCGGTCTGTAAGTTGTTGTTCTGTTTTACTCATTTCGAAATTTACTATAATACTTTTCATCTAGTATGTCAACAAATCAAAAGAAGAATAAATTGATCCTAATTAAAGATAAATTTTTCCAAAAAATTTTTTAAAAATATCTTTGACGAAAATTAATAAAAACACCTATTATGCAACAGTTAAGACAAGATTATAATTTATCTGACAAAAAAAAGAAGAAAGCCTAAGCAACTAGCTTATTTGCCCGAAGAAAATAACTGATATTTCTATTAAAGTCCTCTATACTTCCGTTATTTTCAAATATAACATCCGCCATTTTAAGACACGCGTCCACTTGCTGTCCAAAAGACTCCTCACCAATTCCCCTGTCTCTTTCTTCAAGCTTTAAGAACTCCTCCCAAGTCTTTGGATCTCCTTCCCTATTTCTTTTTAAAAGTAATTCAAATCTTGTTTTCTGATTTGCAGTTATGCCGATTGTCAGAATTTTAAACTCTTTTTTTAGATACTTTAACTCTGCCGGATTTCTTATTCCATCAAATACTGCCTTTCCTGGATTTTCTTTTTTAAAGGAAGCTGCCGATAATTCAGCAAGCATAGACGGCCCGAATTGTTGTCTAATTTTATTGCCAACATCTTGTAAGTTTTTTCTGGTATGAGGCAGACCCCAAATAGTACATTTTTCCCTGACAACATTTGAGAGTGAATAAACAACAAATCCTTTTGATTTAAGTAGATCTATAAGAATTCCTTTACCACTGGAGAGAGGCCCGACTACTGCAACAGTCTCATACATGGACTTTATTGTAAAAGAAAACCCGTAGAGAAGAAAGATGCTCCTTTAATACCTTCTATATCAACTATTTAGGAAGGTTTTGAATAACCTGATACAGTACTATTCCCAGACTAACCATTACATTAAGACTTTTATTTACTCCCCACATCGGCATTTCAACTATCATATCTGCCATATCCAAGACTTCCTTTGTGGCACCACTTGTCTCATTACTTACAATAAGACAAATTGGAAAATTATATTCAGCTCTGTCAAAAGGAACTGACTTAGAACTCTGCTCAATAGCCACAATTTGAATACGAGATTGAACTTCTCGATTCGCCTCTGGCTCACTCAAAGAATATTGTTCGAGTGAAGTCGAGAACTGCTTTCTAACAGCTGTAATTGCCTCCTCAGTCGTCTGAAAATATTCCCAATCAACCCATTCAGTAGTATTTATAGATGCTTTTTTAATACGGGTATTAGGTGGTGTTTCGGTAACACCTGTCAAAAAGACCTTTGTCGCAGCCACTGCATCTGCCAATCTAAAGATAGAACCTACATTGTAGGTATCCAAAATATTGTCACAGATAATATAAATAGGATTTTTCTTGAGCTCTTTTTTTTCTTCTTCTGAGCTTGCCGTTGTCCGCAGTTCTTTTGCACCAAGTTTTAGCATAGGGGTATTATATCAAAGATAAAGTTGAAGAAAATTATTTACTTTGTGAATCTTCCCAAGAATTACTTGCTTTTTGAAGCTGAGAAATAATTTGATCAATGTAATTTGCAGCCTGAAGTTCCAATTTAGATTTGTCTGATGCTGTCTGAGCAAGTACATTTTTATTCCCTGCTCTCGCTAATTCCGCATTTATAGATGCTGATTTTTGGGCATCTTGGGATGCTTGTTTTTGAAGAAGGTCCAAATCTTGTCTAAGTTGAGTTGCAGAATTTGATGCCTCAACAAAGTTAAGTGCTATTTCACGAGACAAATCGTCTTTTGCTTCATTTACTGCCAAATCTTTCTGCATTCCACTTTCAACCAATGCCTTTGCATCAGCCATTGTCTGTGTTGTATAAGAGACTGCAGCTCTCATCTCCCCTGTTGATTCCAGTGCTAATGCGTCAAGACTTATCAAATGTTGCTTAATTTGAAGATTTAAGTCTTTTGCCTGACCTTCTACATCTACTCCAGTCTGTCTTGCATCATCCAAAGAAAGAGCAGCCAATTTGGTATTTTCTCTTACTCCATTTAGAGCAACTTCTGCTGCATTTGTATTATTTTTGAGAAGCTCAAACCTTAATTCGGCTAGCCTCTCCCCGGCAATTGATGCATAGACTTTTGCTTTTGCCTGAGGGGTAAATGCAAAAGAAAGTCTTATTTGCTGCTTTAGATTGTCTAGGAAATATAACGGACTATCAGGCATTATATATCCAGGACCTTCTGAGGTTGGAGGGAGGGATAAATTGTTGGCATTTAGTCCCAAAACACCTTGTCTTATTGCTGCATGTACATAAACCGTAGATGTAAGTAGTAGAAATATGCCTATCAAAAGTCCCACTTTTATCTTCATAGTATTATAATGACTACTTTTTATATTGTTGTCAAGCAAAGTCAATTATATGTCCCATAGCACTTGACTTATAAATATAAATGTATATAATAAACTTATGGGAAAACCTATTGAATTCGGCAGACTTCCGACAACTATTATAAGAGAAGATAATTTTGCAAAAGTCCCTCCTCTTACCGTAAAAGGAGACAAAGCTAATCCTTTGAAGATAACAGAA
>DASVCQ010000024.1:0-7688 GCA_036381535.1 Patescibacteria group bacterium
TTGATTTTCAGTCAGCCACTTAAAATGTATATCCCATCTTTTGCCTGGCATTAGGGACATCATTTTTTCCGGCCATTCTATGGCAACAATCCCGTCTTTTTCCTCCAGAATTTCAGGAATACCAAGACCTTTTAAATCATCTTCAGTCTCAGTCCGATAAAGGTCTATATGATATAAAGATTTTATTTCGGACCCATCGTCATTAAGATATTTTCTAACTATTATAAAAGTAGGTGAAATAATTCTATGTTTTATCCCAAATCCCTTCGCCAATCCCTGCATAAAAGTTGTTTTGCCCGCTCCCAAATCACCATATAGACAAATAACATCTCTGGGCATTAGTGATTTGGCAAATTCTTCACCTAATTTCTGGGTTTCTTCAAAATTTTTAGTTACTGTCTTCGTTTTCATTGTCACTTTTCCTGTATTTATAGATAAAAAGTATACCACACCCAATAAGGATAACTCCACCCAGACCAAAAAACAAACCAGGAAGTATTGACGTATGCATTCCCGCTACCTTTGTAACTCCGGTTGGCGTCGCCTCTTGATTATATAAAATCAACCCATCCTCACTTGCATCTACCCCAGAGGAAGTAGCAATTCCCAAAATTTGATAAGTTGGAGAAAGTGTAGGTTTTTTTGTTGGAATTGTTGTCGGCGCAGACTCTGGAGTTGAGGTTGGAGGAGAAGTGGGAGTTGGGGTGGGAATAGGAGTTGAAGTCGGATCCGGGTCATTTATTGCTACATCCACACTATTTGAAGACCAACTTACAGGTGAAATATTCCCTCCACTGGTAATATAATAAAATCCAATTCTAAATTTATAATCTCCTTCTCCTCTATACCCACTATCTGCAAAATCGCTTTTAACAATAATATTTTTGTCCCAATTATTTATCTGAACTTGCCTTTGCGAAGGTGTTGAATCACTATTTCTTACCCAATCGTTATCCTTTTTTGTGTATCCAAAGTAGTTGCTAGAACCGTCTTGATAAAAAGCTCCTTTAATATAAATAGTTTCGTTATCTACAAAACCAGACATTGATGAAATATTTACAGTCATTTCCTCAAACCCTTTTAACGACGATTTACTAGTTGTAATAGTAATATTTCTTGAGGCAAATATTTTTTGCGAAAAAATTAATGACAAAACAAATATTAGAATAAGCTGAGAAATTACTTTGAAAAACATGAGACATATTTATAATAGAAAGAAAAATGATACTTTGTCCAGATGAGGATTTTTAGATATCAAAACAAGACTTTATCTTCTTCAACAATTCTTACTGACGGATACCTTCCTCTAAATGAAATATTATGCCCATTTGGGGTAAAAGGATCATTCATTGTATAGCTGCCGTTTGACCCACTCACAAAAACAACGAAATGGTCAGGGTACGGCCCACCGTCATAAGAAATCCCGACAATAACTGGATTACCGCTAGAAAGGGTTGAATCAATATCAGCACTCACTCTTTGTGAAGATACCCCATTGGCTGTAATTGAATATCTTAAAAGTGCAGGCGGAATTCCACTAAAATTACTTGATATAGAATTTATCGTTAATGGGTTAACATCTCTATGTCCATAGTGAGTATAAACCATTGCCACAGATGTCATAAGACATCCGTCACTTGCAATAGAGTATTTGGTACCATTTAGAGCAATACTTCCCCATTTATCATCCCTTTGATTGTAGTAACATCCCCAATCATCACAAACCGTCTGGTTGGATAATAGTGAAGCTCCTCCTTGGACTGTTACGAAGTTAGAAAAACTCGCAAGTTGTGCTTCTGTTTGGGCAAGTAATTTTTGATAGTTAGCCTCACTGCCTTGAGTATCTGCAAGAAGTTGTTTTTTCTGTGCTTGCTCATCTGCAAGTTGCTTTGTATATGCCTCAAGTTGAGCCTTCAATGCTTCTATTTGTTTTTTCTTATCTTCAAAAATATTTTTTTGATTTTCATAATCATTTTTTGCTTGCACTGTATCATACATCAGTCTTTTGTCATGGGCTTGTGCAATCTTTAAATAATCAAGTCTTGTCAGAAAATCTCCTGCACTTCCTGAAGTCAAAAGAATTTGCAGAGGCTGAATAGAGCCAACTTCATATGTTGCAACAACTCTTTTTAAAAGTATTTGTGTCAGGCTATTTAAAGATGATTGAATGCCATTAATTTTTTTTGTCGTTGTATCAATATCCAAAGTCAAATCACTTATTTGCTGCTCTGTTGAATTAATTCTGAGTTCTGTAATTTTTATTTGGCTGTCCATAACTTGAATATCTGAAGAAAGACTTTTTTCTTGCCCTTGCAAATTGGAAATTTTATTTTGTAAATCAATTATTTGCTGCTGAAGACCTTGTATTGCCGCAGAATTATCAGGAGCAGAAGTTGGAGTAGGAGTAGTTGTTGGTGTTATTGTCTGAGCAAAGACAAAGAGACTGTTGCCCAACAGAAAAAAAAGTGCAAAAAAAGTTATTAAAAGATGTTTTCCTACCTTCATAAAACATATCCTACTTTTCCATGTAGCGAAGTACTGCAACAAGAGACGAAAATATACCAAGTAGTACAGCAAGTACTAATTCTCCGCCCAAAAGTGCAACATAAAACCACCATGGTACAGGAATAATAGGTATTCCTTTAAGAAAACTCTCCAAAAAAGGTGACGCATATAGCAGAGCAGCAGATGAAACAACCCATCCAAATAGCGCGCCAATCACTCCATAAAATATTCCCTCCAAGAGAAAAGGACCGCTTATATACCACCTTGTTGCACCTATTAGCTGCATTATTTCTATCTCGTCTTTCTTATGGGAAATTTTAATCCCAATAATGGTTGACATAATAAATATTGCAACCACGGACAAAATCGCAACCAAAATAATCCCAATAATTCTTACCGCATTTGTCCATTGAGTAAGTGCTGAAACAACATCCTTTTGGTATACGACTTTATCAACTGCAGGACTATTTGTCAGAAAATTAGAAAGATCTGTCAAATCCGAAATATTATTTGCAGAAATATCAAGAGAAGCCGGCAAAATATCCGCAGTTACCAATTCCAAAAGAAGAGGATCATTTTTATTTTGTTGTCTATAAATTTTTAGCGCGTCATTTTTACTCACATAATTCATAGATGCAACCTTACCTGATGCTTGAAGATCATTTTTGAGAGAATCTATATCTGATTGTTTTGCGTCGTCTTTAAAGAATGCAGTTACTTGAGGCTTGGATTCAAAATAATTAATTACTTTTGTTGAGCCAATTATAATTATGGTAAATACCGAGATTGTTAGAAATGTCAGCATCATAATTAGGATTGCTGCCATAGCCTGATATGGTGATCTCCTGACATGTTGCCACATTGTCTTAGTATGCATTGACATAATTTATTTATCCTCCTTTTTGCCCTCAAATTCTTTTTTCAAATCGCTTGGGTGATTTTTTGTATCTTTACTTTCATTACTTTCACTTTTTGTTTCATGTTTTTTTTCTGGCTCTTCAACTTTTTTTGTGTTTTCGGGAGCATGCTGTGTATTATGTGTTGCAGGTTTTTTAGTATCCTTAATAAGTTTACCTTTCTGAAGCTCGACAATTCTCTTTTTTAATTTTTCAACAATTTGAGGGTTGTGGGTTGCCATTAGTACTGTAATGCCATTTTTATTTATTCTGTCAAATAGATCAACTATCTCAAAGGCTGTTTTTTCATCCAAATTACCTGTCGGCTCATCAGCCAACAATAATTCAGGAGACAAAGCGAGTGCTCTAGCAATTGCTACTCTTTGCAACTCTCCACCTGAAAGTTGGACAGGAAATTTTTCTTTTTGATCAAGAAGTCCTACTTCCTCAAGGAGCTCCTCAACTCTATTAGCAGCCTCTTGTGCTCCCCGTCCTGCAACCTGCAAAGGAAGCAAAACATTTTCAAAAATTGTCCTATCGCGAAGTAACTTTAAGTCTTGGAAAATTATTCCAATTTTTTTGCGAAGATGAGGAACTTTACTTTCAGGGAGAGCAACAATATCCCAATCCCCAATCATTATGCTTCCTTCTGTCGGTAGCATTTCGCGTATTAAAAGCCTAAGAAGAGTTGTTTTGCCGGACCCTGTTTGACCAACCAAAAAAACAAACTCACCTTTATCTATTGAAAGTGATATATCTGATAGTCCGGCAAATCCAGTGCCAAAGACTTTGGTAACATTGGACAGGTTAATCATGTTATTCTACTTCTACTCGTCCTACATCCATAAGCCAACCGGCTTTTTGTGCAGCTTGGGTTTGACCCCATACCTTTACCTTTTTCCCAATAAAAAGAGATAGATCAACTAAAGAGGAGGTCATATATACATTTTGACTGTCTCCACCTGGTCTTACCAAATGGTACTGTCCTTCTCCATCAATTCCTCCATTAGCTACAGTCCCTTCTGCAGTGTCTTTAAATGTTGAAGTATCATTTGTGCCATAAACTGCACCTTTTTGAATCGAATTTGAAGACGCGGGGCTTGCCTGTCCCGGAGTTGTGACTCCCTGATGAGATAGATAATATCCTGTGAATATGCCCGCTGCAACAAAGATAACCAAAACAACAAGTACTTTACCCGTTAAAAATGTACTCTTAACGTCTTTAAATGAGTGAAAGACAGAAGTTTTTTCACTTGCTTTATTTTCCATAATATACCCCTTAGCTCAGTATTGCATATTTGACTTTTTTTGGCAAGAATACTATTTAAATATTTTCTATTTCCCTAGATATTTTCTTTGGGTTAAGAACTGATTTCATAACGGATGTTGTTAGGACAAGACGAGGAAAATTTGTAGGAAAAGTTTCAGATAAAATATACAAAAGTTCGTGAAAGTAAGGCTTTTTACCGGCAAATGTGGCAATTTCCTGATAGCTAGTACCTAAAGGATAAGAAAAATGCCCAACCATCATAACTCCCACTCTCTCAAGCCCAACTCTTGTGCCTAAATATAGCTCGGATTTTATTAACTCCTGCATTTCAAGAGCAATTTTTCCAAAAAATTCAGGATATCTTACTACCTGTAGACTATCGGATCCAAAAAGAGGCGCAAGCATTTTTGATGCACCTTCTAAGTCTTTTTCGTTTGCCAAATTTTCTCTCATTATTTTGTTATTTATAAATTGATCAAAAATTTCCTCATACATTTCTCCACCATTTTCCTGAAGCAAAAATTCCCGTCCGATATGTACTCCTTTAAGACCTTCTCTCATTCCAATTGTTAGTAGCAAAAGTTGAGAATTTATTTTTTGAAGATTTTGAATTATTTCCTTGAGTTTGTGTATCTCATCCTCAGGTAATTCTTTTACAAATTGCTCAAGAAAAAGTGAAGGCTCATAGACCTCAGGAATGGTCTCATTTCCGAAAGCAGCAATTTCTTCGGCTGCTTCCTTAAAATATTTGGATTCGACATTTCTTTTAATTTTATCCCAGGCATAAAAAAAGTATTCTTCAAATCCTGCCAAATATTGAAATAAAAGAGGTACAACATCAACTTCAAAAGTTGCTTTGATATCTTTATATACTTCCTGTACTTTTTCATTTGCCCGTCCTTCAGATACCGGTCGAATATGCAGCATATCTATAATTATACGCCTATTTTTAATCTCTGAGAACCTTGAAGATATATTTTTATTTTTCTTATGGATTTATTTATTTTTTTGGGATACAGTACGAGTATGGAGCAATTTAGTCTAAAAGACATTCAAGGTAAATTAATTCTTTTTGCAACAATACTTGCATCAGGAATGGCATTCTTAGATGGAACAGTTGTAAATATTGCAATTCCCACCATACAGGCAAGATTGAATGCTACTCTTTCAGATATTCAATGGGTTGTAAATGCCTACGCTCTTATTCTTTCTGCACTAATTATGATAAGCGGCGCTCTGGGAGATAAATTCGGCAGAAAAAGAATTTTTCTTTATGGGATTGGTTTTTTTTCACTTACCTCTTTTTTATGCGGTATTTCTCAAAATATTACCCAACTTATTATTTTCAGAGCCCTTCAAGGAGTAGGCGCTGCAATGATGATACCCGGGTCATTAAGCATTATCAATGCAAGTTTTGAAGAAAAAGTCAGAGGAAGTGTCATAGGTCTTTGGTCGGGGCTGGCAGGAGGAATTGCAGCAATAGGACCATTTCTAGGAGGATTCTTGGTACAAATTCTGGGCTGGTCTTCTATATTTTTTATAAATCTTCCTCTTGGCATATTGGCTTTATTTATTACTTGGAAATTTGTCCCGGAGACAAAAAATCATGAATTTCGCTCTATTGATTTTGCCGGTACAGTAAGTCTTTTTCTAGGCCTTTTAGGACTCACTTATGCTCTTATTGAGCAACCACTCCTTGGTTGGGGGAATCCAATGGTTTTTATAACTTTTGTTATTGGGATAATTTTACTTATTCTTTTTGTAATGATTGAAATAAGAGTAAAACATCCTTTAGTGCCTCTTGAGATTTTTAAATCCAATCTTGTAACCGGCGCAAATTTAGCAACACTTTTTCTTTATTTTGCACTAAGTGGAGTAATATTTTTCTTAGTCCTAAATCTTCAGCAGATTCAACACTGGCCTCCTCTTCTTGCAGGACTGGGGATGCTTCCGACAATTCTTTTGATAACTTTTCTATCAGGCCCGGGAGGTACACTTGCAGATAGAATTGGACCAAGATTGCCAATGATAATAGGACCTGCAATTGTCGGATTGGGAATGAGTATTTTTATGATTCCCTCAACCCATGCAAATTATTTTCTGACATTTTTCCCAGGTCTTATTCTTTTTGGACTGGGAATGAGTCTTGTTATTGCGCCACTTACAAAAAGCGCGCTTAGTGTTGAGACAAAATATTCAGGAAGTGCATCTGGTGTAAATAATGCTGTTGCCAGAATTGCGGGACTTATGGCAGTTGCACTTCTTGGGGCAATTGTCTTAAGCCTTTTTGGGACAAAATTAACCATGGCTCTAAATTCTTCCCACCTCACTTTTACACAAAAGCATCAAATATTATCTCAGAAAGATGATTTGGGGGCTGTTACAATTCCAAATACTTTTTCCAAAGAGGCAAAAGACATTGCACAAATTGCAGTAGATAATTCTTTTGTTTATTCATTCCGTGTCGCAATGGGAATTAACGCATCTCTTGCATTCCTGGCAGCCATTATCTCCTTCATCTTCATCCACCCAAAAAAGAAAGAGTAAAAGTTATTTTTTGTTTTTTTGCAATTGAACAAAAGGCGTAAATGTTTTGTTTGTGAGTGCATCAGGGGGATTCCCTGCAAACTTGTCAGGGAGGGGGTGAAATCACCCGATAAGTGAACAAACAAAACTAGCCTGACTTCATTTGCAGAGAGTTTTGGTACTTTTGCGGAAAAAGTACAGAGTAGGTTTATTTTCTATAAAATACCCTCATCCAGAGATTTTTAAACCAAGGTAGCGTAAGTGTAGAAAGTAAAAATCCAACAGTTGGGACAATAGCATTTATCCAAGGATTAATCCCAACAATAAATTTTAAGTAGAGAGCAATTGCCAAATATGTAAAAATAGCTATAAGGACTTTCCTAGTCCAAGAAGTTTCCCAAGCTTTATCTGTCTCAACCTTCCTATTTCTTGCCTCTATTTTGGCAATTCTTTCTTCCAAATTCATAACTACAATAACAATTGTATAATAT
>DASVCQ010000025.1:0-9338 GCA_036381535.1 Patescibacteria group bacterium
TGGGAATAAGGATAAGTAGTTTTTAAAGTTTGTAAAGTTCATAATGTTATTAAAGTTTTAGAGTAAAATTGTTATATTGTTAAATTGAGTGTCAAAACTTTAAAAATTATAATCCCTAAATACTAAATACTAGGGGTGGTATTCAAATGCTTTTTTCCAACCAGGATGGTTAAGTCTATCCTGGGGTGATCTGGCATCTGGTAGTGTTGATTCATAAACATCGTATTCTTTATTCCCCTGTGTTCTTCTAACAGGAGTTTTGCTTATCACTTCAAGAGGAGGTTCTACTTTTACTACTTCATCGTATTTATTTCGCCACTTTTTAAAAGCATTATTTATATATCTTGTGGCTCTAATAGGACTCATTGACCTGATAATCTTTCCCCAATGAAAATCCGGCTTTTGGGGATAATTTGATGGAATATAGTCTGATTCTTGCTCTTGCACAGAAATAGAATAGCATAAATATGTTTGATTTTCAATAACTACAGGGTTTAGTAGGTTTCGTAGGAAAGAGTAACTGTTAAGGAAATGCTATTTTCACCGGGTGTAACTTGAGTAGGAGCACTCTCTGCTGCCTGATCTTTTGCCATGGCAAGAGGCATAACAGGTCTTGGTACAATAGAATTTTCTTCCGTAACATTCACAATCCTTCCCAGATGCATGCCCGAGGCATTTGCAAGGCTTTGTGCTTTGGTTTTGGCTTCCTCAACTGCAAGTTGTCTTGCTTTATCTTCAAGCTGTTGTTTTTTTGCGTCACTGAAAGTAAAGGAAACTTGATTTATTAAATTAGCACCATTTGCGGTAAGAGTATCTAGGATATTATTCAATTTATCCAAAGATTTAACTGTCAGTTGAATTGATTGAGAGACTGTATAGCCATTTATTGTCTGACTGCCTGAGCGGAAATCATAATTTGGATTTACATTGTAGCTTGTTGTCTTGATATCTTTATCCCCTACTCCAAGATTTTTTAAGGCTTTAAGAAGTGAATCAACATTGGTATTGGTCTGATTTTGGGCATCAGAGATTGTAGTTGCTGACTTGGTTACTCCAAAGTCAACTTCTGCGCTATCCGGTGCTTCGGATACTTCTCCTGTCCCGCTTACTTGAAAAAGGTCGGATTTGGTAGTAGTTACAGAATTAATGGAAAATGGAATTGGACCGAAAATTTTAACAAAGCCGTAAAGTAGTACAAAAAAAACAACAAGAATAATTACAGGAAGTTTTATAGAATTTAGGAAATTAGACACATAAATAGTATATGGAGTAGACAAAGGATTGTAAAGAGCTAGCCTACAGAGTTTTGTCTTGACTTTCTATTTGCTCTTGCCTCCTCGGACCATTTTGTGGCAACGCCCGGTACACTGAGAATTTGTTGCTGTGTAACAGCATTACAGTTATCAGCACCTATTGGACATGCGGGGTATCTATCTGTCCCGGAAAGTCCTGTCTCACGGCAAAGACCTGCTTTTTCTACATATTTTGGACATTTAAATGCTTCTGTCATTTGAAGAATTGTACCATAAATTTGGAGAAAAATCAAGACTACAGGCTATTCTCTGGTTATCTTCCAGAAGTCTGGACCCATACTGTCCCAAGGAAGGCGTTGCTCATCAGGATCTTCTATATTAAACTGCTCACTTGTCAAATATAGTACGGTTGCATCTTTTACAAAAGGATTCATATATCCATGGGCAACACCTCTGGGGATATACACCCAATGCCCTTTTCCCCCTCCAAAAGCAAGACGCATAGTCATTCCTTTGGTTGGGGACTCCTCCCTGAGGTCCCAAAGACCGATTATTAACTTATCCTCAGGAAGCACAGTCTGAATTTCATCCTGTTTGAGGTGAAAATGCCAGGCTTTTACAGACCCAGGAAGTACTTTTGAGCGACTGATTTGTCTTGGCAAAAAATTAGGAAAAGCTTCTAATTTACCCTCTGGTGTAAGTCTAACTAGCTCTGAAAAGTCTCCATCTTCACCGGTAAAAACATTTATTTGTACTACTTGTACGTCTTTAATTTCCGGCTTTTTCGAATAATCCTGAACACTTATAAAATTCTGGTACTCTTTGGCAATATCTGAAAGATTTAAATTATTTGGCATACAGAAAGTATAAAGGAAAACTATAACTAAAGTCAAAATTCAAAAATCATAAGTCAAAAGTAAAATTTATAATTGTTTTGCTTTAATTTTATAATTCCTGCTCCCAGGCATGAAGCTTCAGAGGAAACCGATACTTCAAGCCATTTTTATATTTAGGAATATAATTTTGCATTTTTTATTTTAAATTTTGCCTTTTGAATTTTGAATTAATTTAGGGCCTATCCTGGCCTTGGAAGCGGCCGTTGTAGCTAGCTTTACCTTCTGTCCTTTGGAAGACTAATTGACAAATTTTCTCCCCCGCGTGAAGCTCGAGTGTATTGGGGCCAAGATTGGTAATTTCCAGTACTTGGTGGTTGGAAATGCCGGGCTGAATAAGGCCTGCTGAGATGTGGATAAGAAGTCCCATTCTGGCAAATCTGCTTCTTCCTTCTATCCAGGCACAAATATCTGAAGGCAAAGTAATTTTTTCTTTTGTTACTCCAAGTACGGTCTCTTGAGGATGAATTAGGAATGTTTCTTTTATTATCTCGTCAGTAAATTCTTTATAATTTGTTTCCTCTGTAAGTGGGATTGGATCCTCATGCTTTTTGAATACCCTAAAAACATTTCCTAAAGTAAGGTCTATGGATGCTTCTTTGATTTGAGAAGGGTCAAGTGCAGGTTCTACTTTTATATTGCCCTTTTCTAACTCCTGGATAATCGCGTCGTGGGTAAGTATGGACATGAGAGTATTATACTTGAAACTTGCACTCAGTATCAAGGAAGCCTAGCTGATTGTCATTCCCGATCTAATCGGGAATCCAGGATTTTAAAAAATATTTGTTAATTTACCACCTGGCTGGTGAGGACCGGCACTCGCCTTGGAAGATCCAGTGAATTTGGTCTATAAAGTATGTCGTAGGTCTCTTTTACAAGAGGAATACTAGCGCTCTGGCCATTAGGCCTATCAAATTTAAGATAAGCACCTGTCTTATACACATCAGGTCTTTCTGCATAATTATCACGTCTCAAACTGTGTTCATTTCTTCCTGATAGGTCCGTTACCAAGCTCACTCTTATTCCTTCAACAACATTTAGTCCTGCATTTTTGAGTTCTTGAACTTTTGTATTACTATCCATGGCAGCAATTACCGGCCTTTCTTTCCCTACTGTATCAGCAATTGCCATGCTAACTATGTCATGTCTTCTCTTATCTATGGGTTCATATCCACTTTCCTTATAGAATTCATGCATAGAAGGCTCATGTATTCCATTTTGTCTTGCTTCATATTGAGCTGTGCTTTGGGCAAGCGCTGCATCAGGTCCATGGCCATTCGCAACAATATCTGAAATGAAAGCGATGGTTCCAGATTTAATTTCTGCCAGAGTTGCAATCATTAAATTTTTTTGTTCTTTACAGTCATGATTGCGGGTACTAGATGAATCAGGAAATTCCATGCAAAAACACCCATAGTCTGCTCTAACTATAGCTGGTTCATTGACAGGATTATCTAATCCAAGAGAAAGAGTAACGATCTGTGTATTTGATCCTTCATGACGGTAGACATTAGATTTAAATGGTATTTCTACTCCATTAAAATCCTGTGGCCAAATAAAGTCCTTTTTCACCTTAAATTCTTCCCCTCCAATATTGATAGTCTCCCATTCTTTTTTATTCCTTTGTTTTTCTGGGGGCTGAGTTATTTGTGTCTGCTCAGGTACATATGGCATTTGTTCGGCTGTCATATCCTTCCTCCTTTTTGGCTATAAAAAAAAGCAGCTGGTGCTGCTTTTGGTGTTAAAACAATGTCTAGGACAATTGTTTGGGACTTGCAAAGAATATGAAGAAAACTTGTGGATACAAGATAAGCAACGGGAGAAATTTTGCTTAAAAAAAATTCAGAAAGTTTCATCCTTCTGAGATTTAATTATAAAGGAATGGTAATTGTCTCGTCAATAGGTTAATTTTCGAAAAAAAGTAGACTGATATATAAAAAAGTGTTGTTTTTATTCTATAAAAGCTGAAATTTCAGCTTTGCTAAGCCTTTTTTGCCAAAAATTCTTTTCCGTGCCCAACAGTTGTATTGACTGGGACATTTTTACGACATAGTGGGCAATCTTTTTCCTCCCAGGCTTCGGCTTCAAAAACACATAGAGACTTAAAGGTAGTATTCATCAATTTTCTATTTACTCCCTTCGGATTCCTATTTAGGAGTACATATACTCCAACCACTTTCCCCTTTGCCTCTTTTACCCTGTCAACGACCTTTTTTACAGACATTCCTGTTGTTGTCAGGTCCTCAACTACAAGCACTCTTTTCCCTTTGACCAATTGGTCATATCCCCTTTTTAAAAGTTGTGGTCTGTCAAATTTTTCTTTGTCATCATAACTTTTCTCGGTAAAAACACTCAACACTTCTTTTTTTGTAAGTCTAGACAAATGATATGCTGTCCATTGGGAAAGAATTATTCCGCCTAAAGACGGTCCCACAACAACATCTATTTTTAAGTCTTTAGTATTTTGGGCAATCATTTTACATACCTTTGAAGTAAGACGAGTATATGGATATAATTTGTCTTTTCTTATATAAACACTCCCGTGCTTTCCTGATGTATAGACAAAATGATCGTTGGTAATAATCGCACCGATTTTTTTTAGAATTTTAAAAGTTATTTCAGATGTATTCATATTCATTATTGTTAGTTACTGTTGGCTTTTGTAATTCTTTGGCCAAAATATTTGCAAGACTTAATATTTCTAATTTTTGAAATTTTTTTTCTTTTGGTATGCTAACACTATCTGTTGTATAGATTTTTTTTAAGTTAGATCTTTGTAATTTAATTGGGGCATCTTCCGAAAATACTGCATGTGTTGCAAAAACATATATCTCTTTTATCCCTTTTTCTTTAAGAATTGATGATAGAGAAAGAAGTGTCCCGCCGGATGAAATCATATCATCAATTATAATTGCACGCTTTTTATCTTTTAGGAATTTTTGGTTTATATTCTTCATTGATACACGCCCAGATGCTTTGTCTCTTTTTTTCTCAACTGCAAAAAATGATAAATTATTTAAAAATTCAGATAGCTTTTTGACTCTACCTAGACCCCCTTTGTCCGGTGAAATAATTACCGTACTTGGATTGTCCCATTTTTGCCTTTTTATTTCCTCGGCAAAAATTGAAACTGCTGACAAATGTGCAACAGGTATATGAAAAAGACTTGGGATTTTTTTTGAATGCATATCAATACTTACCAATTTATTTACACCAACATGCTCGAGTAAATTAACTACTACCTCAAGTGACACTGCTTCACCATTTCTGAAAAGATGGTCTTGCCTTTGATATCCAAAATAAGGGACAATTGCAATTATTTCTTTTGCTTTTGCTCTTTTTAGCGCATCAACTATAAAGAATAATTCCATATAATTTGTATCAACCGGTGTTGATGCACTTTGGACAACAATTGCTTTTTTGTCTGTAACTTTGTCATGAATTCTTATCCTTCTTTCACCGTCTGGAAAAATATGTACATCAATTAAAGATAACGGAAGATTGAGTGATTTTGCGATTTCCTCGGTAAGTAATTTATTTGCGCTTCCTGAAAAAAGTTTCATATATTTCGTAAAGTTTTTATTGTCATTTCGACGGTGTGAGATCTCTCATTTCATTTCGAGATGACAATTAACGATATTTATTAATTTCATTTTTTAATTTTTCAGCTTTTTCTCTTGCCTTTTTTGCAAAATTTTTACTGTTATCTGCATAAATAATTTCTCTAGAAGAATTAATTATCATTCCTAATTTTTTAGAATTAAGTCCTGACTTTACTGTTTTTCCTATATCTCCACCCTGTGCTCCAATGCCAGGAACAAGAAATGTCATGTCTCCTGCTAATTTGCGAATTTCTGCCAATTCTTTTGGATATGTTGCCCCAATAACCATAAAACAATTGTTATTTGCATTCCATTTATTTACAACCGTTTTTGCGACAATTTTGTATAAAGGTTCTTTATTTAGTAGTAAGTTTTGAAATTCACCAGATCCAGGATTGGAGGTTTTGCAAAGAATAATACATCCTTTATCCTTTCTTTGTAAAAAAGGTTGCAATGCTTCACGTCCAAGGTACGGATGAAGAGTAACACCGTCAACACCCAAATAATCAAAAATAAAAGTAACGTAACCTTCATTTGTGCTGCCAATGTCTCCCCTTTTGGCATCCAAAATAATCGGAATGTCAGGATAATTTTTTCTTATATAATCGCATGTTTTTTTTAACTCCCCTATCCCCTTTTGTCCCAAAGCTTCGTAAAAAGCAGAATTTGGCTTAAAGCAACATACCAAATCAGCAGTTGAGTCAATAATTTTTTTATTAAATTCAAAAAATGGATAGCTTTTTTTCAGAAGATATTTTGGGAGCTTTTCCATTACAGGGTCTAGACCAACACACAAAAGTGAATTATTTTTTCTGACAATTTTATCTAACTTTTTTTGAAATGTCATAAATACTTACTTTTTATTTCTTGTGCTAAATAAGGATTCCACATGGATCCACCAACACTCATCACTACATCAGCGCCTGCATCTTTATATTTTTGATAATCTTTTGGACTGGAAACACCACCATACCCAAATATTTTATAACTAAGATGATATTTATTTCGTAGATTATTTAATTCTGTTACCATTTCTAAACCAGCCCACATAATTCCCTTTCCCCCAACTCCGCTCCACAGTCTGCCAGGTCCACCTGATAGGTACTGAGTGCCATCTCTTTTTATTATCTTGGTTGAAATTGTATTGGTGGCCGCAACACCTTGAATTAAATGACCAATTTTTTGAATGAGATTCTCGAGCTGTTTTTTATCTTCAAAATAAGTAATTTTTACAATAAGAGGAGTCTTTCCGATTATCTTCTTTATTTCTGTAATAACTTTTGTTGATGTTGAGATATCAAAACATAGTAAATGGCTGCTCCCTTCATTTGGGCAACTAAGATTTGCTTCCAAAACTTTACAACCGGATTCTTTAACCAACTTGGCTGCTTTAGCGAAGTCTTTTATATATCTACTTTGATTGGAATTAGCTTCAACTGTTCCTTGGAAACTACCTATAAGTATTTTTCCTTTTGGAAGGAATTTAATAATTTTTTTAATGTCATCTTGCCAAAATCTCGGATCAAAAGATGGAACTCCAAAAGAATTTGTAATGGTTAATGGATTTGTGTACTTGCTAGTTGGAGTAATCCCTTTTTTCATAGAATTTATAGTTAAATTTACAGAAACAGGCAAAGGGACGATATTGGGGAAGGGGTTGGAAGGATATTCTCTTGTACGTACTGTTTTGTAAACAACAATATCAAAGCCCTTTTCTATTGCAGCTTTGACAAACTTACCATTTAATAGTGGTCCTGCTCCAATGCCAAATGGCAGATAGACTTTATGGCCAAAAATTTCATTTTTTGGTTGACCCTTGTCTTTATATACATTTCCATCGGAAAATGCACCAAATGGTCCTTCATTAAAATTTTCTTTGTATGTTTTCTTTGGATCATAAAAAGGTTTGTGTAACATAAAAAAAAGAGCCCGGTGGCTCTTTAAGAAAAATAATAATTTACCTTGATAAAATTTTTCATTAGTAAAAGTTTAGTAAAGAAGTTCTTTTCTGTCAATATGTCAGTTGACAAAAATTTTTATGATTGGTACTCTTATTTAAGAATTTAGAATGAAAAAACTCCAAAATACCTCATTTTTTGATATAAAAGAGCTTATTCTTCAAAAAATTAAAGAAAATGGTGGTTGGGTAAATTGTCATGCTCATATTGACCGTGCTTTTAGTATAACTCCCCAAAATTTCAAATTAGCCAATAAAATGAGGCATGAGAAATGGCTACTTAATGCAGAGTTAAGACGTACATCAACTACTTCCCAAATTTATGACAGAATGAGTCGTGCTACAGAGCTTTTACTTTCTCAAGGAGTCAGTGTATGCGGTACTTTTATTGATGTTGACCCGGATGTTCGGGATAAAGCAATTAAAGCCTCGCAAAAATTAAGAGAAACATATAAAAAAGATATGATCTTTAAATTTATTAACCAGTCAAGTTATGGAATTTTCAGTCGTGAAACAAGAGAATGGTTTGACATAGGAGCTGAGTACGTAGACATAATTGGAGGACTTCTTAAATCTGCCGAGGGAGCGGAAAATGAATATTTGGATATAATTTTGGGGACCGCAAAAGATAAAGGGAAAATGGTGCATGTACATATTGACGAGTTAAATACTCCTGATGAATACGAGACAGAAATGCTTATCAAAAAAACACTTGAATTTGATATGGAAGGACGTGTTGTTGGTATACATGGATTATCTCTTGCAACCCATTCTAAGGCATATAGAAATATGATTTATAAATTAATGAAACTCTCTAAATTTATTTTGGTTGCCTGCCCAATGTCTTGGCTTGATGCAAGAAAAAGCGAAACTCTCTCCCCTATTCACAATCCTATTGCACCCGTTGATGAATTGGTTGAAAATAAAATTCCTGTTGGAATCGGAGTTGATAATATTCATGATATATTTTTGCCGATGAATGATGGAAGTATGTGGAACGACTTAAAAGCCCTAATTTATGAAAATAGATTGTATGATATTAATGAGGCAGTAAAGGTGGCAACTACTTACGGAAGAAAAGCGCTGGGAGTTTAGTATTTAGTATAGTTACCCTTAGTTAGTCTCCAGAATATTTGTCAGGCAATGTGCTCCTCCACCTGATTTCATAAATTCACTTAAATCTACTTCCTCTGTTGCATAGCCTAATTTGTGAAGTTTTTTTGTGAAAGTTGGATTTCCTTTTTGGACTATTACATGATGATCTGTTACAACACTATTTGATGAAAAATTAAATGCTTCCTCTCTGGTAAATTCTATTAAATTTGGTATTCTTTTTTTTAATTCTTTTTGAGTCCCGGGAGAATATGCAGGTGGATAATAAAATGCTGTTTCATTATTTAGAGGAAAAAATCCAACATCCAAATGAAAAAAAGCAGGGTCTAGAATTTTTAAATAAATTACTTTTCTATCATACATTTTTTGCAGATATTTTGGAATTTCAGGATCGGATCTTACTCCTGTTCCAACAAAAATCACATCATTCCAAAAATATGTTTCTCCATTTCCTTCTAAGTAATGATGTTTGGGAAGTTCGTAAATTTTGTATCCATTTTTCTCAAACCACTTTTTATAT
>DASVCQ010000026.1:0-3796 GCA_036381535.1 Patescibacteria group bacterium
TATTCAAAAAATAAAATTGAAGTTTAATGTAGAACATTAGCCTAATGATCCATAATCTCATCATTGTGTGACATTCCAGAAGGTGTTAATGGAAAAGGACTTAGTAGCAAATTTATTGAAAAGTAGCTTTTCATCTGGTAAAGTCAAGGTAATGTTGTCTAAGGAGATAATGGGAGAATATATACAAAGGACAACCACTACAAAAGTTTGGAATCCTTATTTACAACCATGGGAGACTATTAAAACCGATATTTTGAACATAGAAAAGTCCGCTTTTTCCCCCCAGGTTGCCTCTACTGAAGAAAGACTATATAGGGTTTTTAATTTAACAAGTACTTCCGTCATCTTTTTGTTAAACGATAAGGGAGATATTGTCGGGTATACCTGTGCATATCCCTTGTCAGAAAATAAAACAAAAGATGATAAAACAGCATATATTGAGTCTACTGCCATAAAACCTGATTACCAAGGATTCAGGCTTGTTGGTAAATTAATTGGATCATTGGAGGAAGCCTTAAAAAGAAAAGGATTCATGTATATAGAAAGAGACGCTTTGATTGATAATGGGTATGCGGACAAAATTACAAGAAGCGATACTTATAAGGAAAGAATACTTGAATCCTACGATTGGTTTAATACCTATATGCAACAATGGCAAAGGCACTTTAAAATCAGACTCTGAATTATCAGAAAACTTATTTTTGTCCAACTGCAATTGTGTAGAGAGGAAATTCAGTATTCTGAACAGATAGATCCAATAAATCTAACAGTTGGTCATCAATAAATCCTCCGAGAGTATATACTCCTAAATTACTTTCAGTAGCAAGCAGACATATATTTTGAGCAATGTGTCCACTTTCAATGCACATATATCGATAGCCTCTATTTTGATATTTTACTGAGGTTCTCATGAGGGTACCAGAAATAATAAAAATAACAGCTGCGTTTTTCAAAGACATATCTCCACCAAAACTCTTATAAACATACGGCCATACATCTTCTTCGATTAGCATTTCTAGTAGATTTTCTTTTACGTTATAATGATAAAGTCCTTTCTGAAGTCCTTCAACATTCATTACAAGGGCATATAATTCAAGAGGATATCTTGCACCTGCTGAAGGATATGCTCTTCTGCTGTCATCTATATTATCTGTGAATCTATTTATACCTGCTGAATTGATAATCAAGCTACAAAATGTTTCATATGAAATTGCCTTTCTGGTAAATGTTCTTGTAGAGATGCGTTTGTTAATAATTTCTATTAGATAATTTGATTTCTTAGAAAGTTGAGGCTTGAATGCTCTAAATCGTGGATAGGTCTTAAAATGTATCTTAATCCAGGAATCGGGAAATTTTTTAAGGTCTTTTGCGGTAAACACGGCCAAGTCTTCATTTTTTGTCAAATCATGAAATTTTTCAGCAAGAGAAGGATTTCTTTGAATTTGTCTTAACAATATTTTTGTATTAGTTTTTCTCATGCTAATTTATAAAAACGGATGAGGAATTTTATTTAACTCATACTCTAGATGCGGTTTGGATAAATACCCCAATTTAACTGGAACCGTATATAATCTTGACCCACCTAAAAATGGGTGCCTTTCATCAAGATATAACTGCTGTAGTTGGGGGATGATGACTCTTACTACAGCAAAGCCAGCTTCTTTAATTTTTTTATCTGTGATATCTACATAAAGTATTTCCATATTTTTTTCTTCGAAGATTCTTTTGATGAAATCTAGTCCTCTTTTGGTATTTTTTTTCTTGAATTGTAATGTTTTCTTTTTGTTACCTTCTAACCAAAAATCTAGCTTTTCTACCATTTCTCTAGAAAACCATAGCCTTGCCCGATCATCTATGTTTAGGATTTTTTTGAGCTTTTTAGTACTTACTTCAGAATATGCAAATTTATCTCTGACCCAAGACCTGGTCATTAGAGATTCTTCTATGGCACTTATCATTGCTGCCTCTTCATCAAAACCTGCCTTTAACCCAACGGAAACTGCAGGGCCCAAACCCGTACGGTCAATTGTAATTGCAGCAAATGAAGGAATCTCTATATCTGTTGTGATGTCAACAAGGGTTAGTTCTAGGCGATATCTTTTGAAAGTCGAAATAACTCTTTTTATTTTCTTACTTTTAATTTGATTCAATTCTATTGAAGGAGAAGGTAATTTATTCAGATAACTAATCATATAGGCATCACGCTCGACTATCTCAAGGATCGCTCTTTGTAATGCATCTTCTAGTGAATTGCCTGTTGCTACACCAGTTGACAGCGGGATAGTTATTAACGGCTCCTTATCGAGGTATTGGTAATTGTAAGTTGCAAGTTGAGCGGGTAGCAATTTTCTTTCTCCAGTAGATAAAGATTCAGCTTCTATCCACCGAAATTGAGAATTTTCATTAATTCTAAATTGTCTAAACTTTAAATTGGCGAGTTGTGAAGAAGAGAAAGGAGAAAATATCTTAGGATCAAGATGTGATTTTTTAACTTTTTTAATTGAAGATGTAGCTGCAATAGGCAATTTCAAATTATCAAGACAGTAGCGCTCCATGCCTTCACATAATGCTCTTAGAAGAGCTATGTTTTTTATGAAAGAGACACCAGCTGAATAGTCATACATATCCTCTCTTTTTTTACTTGCTGGATATGTTGCAAAGAAAGAGAATAATTGCGGCTCATCATTATATAGTATAGATTGCGAAACATTAGTAATTACATCTCTGTGTAAAAGAACAAAGGCTGCAGCTTTCTCTAAGGTTTCATGTAATGTAGATTTTTCCATTCTAGTCTATTAAATTCTGTACCTCCTGCTTTTTTATATCTCCCAAGATACCTATATATATATTTTTTTTTGCGAAATATTCGTGTGCAATATTTGCTAACTCTTTTTTTGAAAGGCTTTTATACTTTGCTATCTTGTCCTCTGGATGAAGTATTTCACGCGGATTAAGTAACTCCTGGAGTCCATACCAATGAGCAATTGCATTACTTGTTTCTAGGCCAATTTGCAATGACCCGACAAGATTTTTAACTGCATTTTCAATTTCTTCTTGAGTAAATGCACCAATTCTCATTCGATTGAATTCCTTAAGAATAATCTGAAGAACCTTTTTGGCATTTTTTTTCTCAGTCATAGTAGTAAAAACTAAAAATCCGCTGTCTAATAAATTTTCCTGTGAAGAGTAGAGACTGTATACCAATCCACCAGCTTCCCGGAGTTTGTCACTAATGCTTCCTCCAAATCCTCGTGAAAGCATATTCTCAAAAATATCAAAAGCGTGTCTTTTACCATTTGCTTTTGGTACTGTTGGTATGCCTATTGCAATACCAATCTGGTCGGATTCATAAGGGAAAATAAGAATCTGATCTTTTTTCCCAGGAGCAATAGTGGGAATAATAGAAGAAAATATGGACGGAGTGATTGATTTAATTTTTTTTTCGAATAAATCTAGAGATTTTTGCTGCGAAATGTTGCCACTTATGATAAAAGTCATATTGTTCGCAACAAAGTTTGCTTCCAGAAATTTTTTAATATCAGTATATTTAAATTCATCAATTTTTTCTTCAGAGCCTATACATGGCTCAACTAATTTTGTCCCTTGGAATATCAAAGGAAACCAAACATAATACAGTAGAAATCTATCCATATCATAACGATATCGTAAAATTTCTTTTTTAATAACTTCTTTCTCTTTAATAAATTCACTTTTATTGATAAGTGAATTAAATAGCGTATCAAGCAGGATATCGACTGCAATATTTGCATATTGATAAGGTATACATATTTCATGC
>DASVCQ010000027.1:0-8374 GCA_036381535.1 Patescibacteria group bacterium
GTACGTTTTCCTGAATATCCAAATCTTTGTGCTGCTTGCTGCTGAAGAGTTGAGGTTGTAAATGGAGGCTGAGGAGAGCGTTTGGTATCTTTTTTCGTAACATCTAGGACCGTATATTTTTTCTTTGCCAAGTCCTTCTCAATTTCCTTTGCTCTTTGCTCTGAATCAATCGTTGTCTTCGTAATTGTGTACTTACCGTCATAAAGTTCAAAACTTTTCTGAAGCTCAATTTTCACTTTATTTATCTCAATTAATTCAAATTCAGTGCTACTTTTCTTACCTTTTTGAGAAAGATCTGCAAAAATAGTGTAGTATTCTTCACTTTTAAATTTTTCTATTTCCCGCTCACGCTCAACAATAAGTCTTAAAGCAACAGACTGGACGCGTCCTGCAGAAAGTCCCCGTCTGACTTTTTGCCAAAGAAGAGGAGATAATTTATAACCCACCAATCTGTCCAGTACTCGCCTTGCAATTTGTGCATCCACTAAATTTTTATTTACTTTTCCTGGATGACCCAAGGCTTCCTCGACTGCTTCTTTCGTAATTTCATGAAAAACAATTCTTGAAAATTTATCTTTATTTTTACTATCTGCTAAGACTTCTTCAATGTGTGCAGAAATTGCTTCTCCTTCCCGGTCAGGATCTGTTGCTAAGATAATTCCGTCTGCCTCTTTTGCCAATTTTTTAAGCTCTGCTACTGTCTTCTTCTTATCTTCTGACATTTCAAATTGTGGGGCAAAGTTATGTTCCACATCAACACCCAAGGTAGATTTTGGCAAATCCATAATATGGCCCATGGACGCACGAATTGTGTATCCATTACCTAAAAATCTCCCGATTGTACGTGCCTTTGTAGGCGATTCAACAACAACTAATTTCATATTAATTATTTCTTTTTACAAATTTACCTATCAACGGAATAGCTGATAGAATTGCTTTCCTTCTTTCTCTTCTTTTTGTCTTTGCCTGATTTTCAACCAACGTAATTATTCCATCCATGGTTCCTTTTGTTTCAAGATCAATGTATTTTCTAAACAATTGGTGAGCGGGCCCTTCAGGATCATCCTCCCTTAATAAATCAGCTCCCAAATTAAAACCATTGTGGGTGAGAAGAAATGTTTTTTCTTCTTCAGTAAGTTTATATTGGTTTTTTAAATTGTCTTTCATTGAATACTTTAAAACTCAAAACAAAATCAAAATTTATAAGTAAAAGTACATTACTTTTGCATTCTAACTTTTGACTTTTAACTTATTTCATACTTTCCATCAGATAATATCCTAACAAATCCTTTTAATTCCATCAGTGAAAGTATACTTCCAACTGTCTTTGAGTCTTTTTCCATTTTCCTAACTATGTCGTCAAAATGCAATGCCCCATTTTGAAGCATGTCCAGTACTTCTTTTTCTTCAACCGTATCACCCTTTAAATTTTTGACTTTAGCATTTTGAATTTTGACTTGAGTTCCCATTATACCAAGTCTGTCAAGTATCTCTCCAGAATCACTAACAGGAATTGCTCCATTTTTTATTAAATTATTTGTCCCTTTTGAGACATCAGATGTAATCGGCCCGGGTACTGCAAAGAGTGGTCGATTAAATTTTCTGGCATATTCTGCAGTTATTAATGACCCACTGTCAGATGCCCCCTCAGTTACTAAAATCCCCTGAGATAATCCTGCAATAGTCCCATTTCTGGCAGGAAAAGATCCTTTACTTGCATCCTCACCTGGAACAAAAGTTGAGACAATCAGCCCTCCACCCTCAAGTATTTCATTGTAAAGATTTATATGCTCTCTTGGTGTTGGTCTGTCAACTCCACTTCCTAGTACAGCAATTGTATTCCCTTTATTTTTTAAAGCTTCTTTGTGGGCAATCCCATCTACTCCAAGTGCCAATCCGCTAATAATCACAAAATCATTCATAACAAGATTGGATGTTAACATTTCTGTAACTTGCCTCCCGTAATCTGTTACTTTTCTTGTCCCGACAATTCCGATTGTCTTATCTTTTTGCAAAAGAGAATCATTACCTTTGTAATATAAAATAAATGGAGCTTTTGGAATTATACTAAGAAGCTTAGGATAATTTTTATTGAAAAAACAAACATAATGAATATCTTTTTTAGCTAAATCTTCAGCATATTTTTCCAAAGAAAAATTTTTGCGAAAGTCAATAAATTTTTGACCGAGTACTTCTCCCAAAACTTGAGTCAAGTCTGAATGTTCTGCCTTCCATGCTTTTTGGGCAGTACCAAAATATTCAAGGAGTTTATTAAAATTTGCGGGTCCAATTCCCGGAAAAACAGAAAATCCGAGATAATAAAAATCTTCCGACATGTATCAATAGTAAAGAATATTTCTATAAATAAACAAGTGAGGACTTAAAATGAAGAATTTGCTTATTGATCTCTTCTATTTGTTGCACTACCAGATTTTCCTTCTTTCCTATCGGCTGAAGAAGCAGCTTGAGCAATTTCATCTTTCGAAACTCCAAGAAGTCTTGCATCCTCTTTTACCTCGTCTAGTGGCAACCTTTTTTCTGCTTCCTCTACAATAGCCTTTTTAGCAAGTGACCTAATAAGTCTGTCTGGATTTAGTACACTTGAATCAAAAGGTTGGACTACATTTCTTCTTTTCTCCATACTTTAAGTAGAATAAATCTAAATCAACTTTCTGTCAACACTACTTATGAAAATAATCTATTATAATTTATGAGAAAAGGAACTTAAGAGTTTTTTGGGGTACGAACTCTTTTAGGAGCCCTATGATCAGATAAGAAAAAGTCATTTTGTATTCTTCTCCACTCAGCCCATGATTCTTGTGCATCGATAAGTATTTGACCGCCATCATCAAGACTCATAACTCCCGCTTCTACCGCTTCTGCGCGCGTTCTGTTAAATTCAGCCATTTGACTACGTCGGTAACTTGTACCTGCTTCAAAGGTATTGTTATGTCTGTCTGGTATAGGTTGTTGCAACGCCCATGCTGCTTCTTTAACAGCTCTAACAAGGTGGCTTTCACTTTTTGGTCCTGGCATGTTGCAAATACTATCAGTTACTAATCATTATGTCAAGATATACATAACATCTTATATAAAAGGCTTGAGGAATTTTACTTTCCAAAATAATCAGTGAGAATTTCTTTGGCAATAGGTCCTGCCACATTACTTCCTTCTCCCGAGTCCTCAGCCAAAACAGTTACAACTATTTTAGGATTATAAGCAGGCGCAAAAAGCGTTATCCATGAGTCAGGCATTGTTTGTGCATCACCATGTTGTGCCGTACCTGTCTTGCAAGCAACATTTACTGCCACCTCACCTGATGCGGTTGCAGTTTCAGGCTGCAAAAAATTCTTCCCATCAATTTTTAATTCAGAATTTTTGACCTTAAAATTAAAAAGTGGCCAAGCAACACCTGTTGGCTGACATGCTTCTATCATTCCTTCCCTAATAAGGGAAAAATTCTTATCACTGAGCAAATTATCTTCCGCAATTTTTGGAGACAGACTTTTCAAAACATGAGGTACATAAAGTACTCCCCCATTTGAGATTGCCTGAGTCCACGCATTAACCTGAAGTGGAGTTGTCAACAAATACCCTTGGCCAATTCCTAAGTGATAATCATCCCCTAAATACCACTGATCCCCAATTACCTTTTCTTTCCACTCTTTTGTCGGGACAAGTCCAGATGCCTCACCTCTTAAATCAATTCCTAAAAGGTGTCCAAGTCCAAATTTTTGAGAGAAAGCAGACAACCGATCAACCCCAACCATTTGTCCAACTTTATAAAAGAAAATATCATTTGACCGCTTTATTGCCTTAACAACATTTACTAACCCTTCAGTCTTACCATTGTCAGTGTAATACCAATTTGCAAAAGAAAAATTGCCAATTCTTAGTATTCCCGTATCATCAACTGTAAATTGATCATCTATTACTTTATCTTGAAGAGCAGCTCCGGCAACAACAATTTTGTAGGTAGATCCCGGAGGATAGACTCCTGAAATTGCCCTATCTAAAAGTGGCTGAGCACTTCCTAGAAGTATATCCTGTACTTTCTGGTAATTATCACTTGCATCAGGACTATAGTGCTTTCCCATTGTAAAAAGGTTTGGATCAAAAGAAGGTTTGCTTACCATAGCAAGTATTTCACCATTTGGTGTTGAGACAATCGCCGCGCCTTTTTCTACATTCTTCATTGCCGAAAATACCTTTTGCTGCAAGTCAGCATTAAGAGTTAGAGTAATATTTTGGCCAGGAATGGGATCTGTTTCTCCTAATTTTCTTAGAGGTTTGCCTGATGCATCTACCTCATAAAGGCTTTCTCCATCAAGGCCCTTCAAAACCGACTCATATGATTGCTCAACACCCATCTGTCCTATCAAATCTCCACTTTTATATTCACTCATTGTCGGTTTTTTCAAATCATCCGCAGAGATTTGACCAATATATCCCAAAACATGCGCAAATGCGTCTTTGTAAGGGTAATTCCTAAGACTATCGACTTCTAAATGATTGTCCCCTTTTGCCAATAAATCTATCGCATCTTTTTGTGACAAAAGTTTTGTTTTACCATTTACATTTTCCCGAAAACCAGGGACGTTGTAGACAAGAGGTTTGCCATTCCTGTCAAAAATAACTCCCCTTGGAGCATGGATAACAACAGTACGGATTCTATTTGAATCGGAAAGGTCTTTATAATAATTGCCTTGAATTATTTGCATCCAAAATAGCCTGCCTAAAAGAATGGTAAGCCCAATTGTTAAGAAGATAAGAAGCAAAATTGGCTTAACATGCGGCATGTCACCACTAAAATCATAATGCCCACGGCCACGAGTTTTTTCCGTATGAATATATTCTGAGAATACTGGACCAACTTTCATATCTAAAGAAATTAAAATGCCTAAGGAAGCAGTTCTGAGGTTTAGTATAACATATAAAGCAAAGCTAATTGAGGGATTTAATTTAAAAAATTAGGCAGCAACAGATTCTTTTTTTTGTATATCAATATTTGAATCCTCAACATTTAAAAGTCCGAGTCTATCTAGCGCATAAATAATTCCGTCAATTTGGACTCTTGGATTGACTCTTTCGCCTGCTGCCTTTGCTTTCCCAACCTCTTCATTTATATATTCAATCGAGAGTAAATACATTGCCTTCTCAACCGGCACAAATTCTTTGATTAGTCCGGGGAAGAATGATTCATTATAGTGATTCATTCTATATTTGAAGATCCTATTTAAAGGTTGTCTCCCCCACATTTTATCGTAATTCATTCTTATTAGCTCAAGTCTGTCGGCATCAACAAGTAATTCCAATGTGGGATTTTTTACCTCCTCAGGTGTATGGTGATAGTCATGATAAGAAGCTGCAACAGACGCACTATCAATAGATTCTTTATCAAATTTGCTACCTAAATCTTCATCTTTTTTAATCATTCGACCGGCTGCCCTTCCGTGTATTTTGTTAAATGGAGGAATAGACTCAAGACCGTCCGGCATAAGTCTATAGATATCATGTCTTGGAGCAGCAATTCTTAGTGCATCCTCATCTATTGAAAATCTCTCATTTTCAGGTAAACTCTCTTGTCTTGCCTTAACAACTCTTGCTAAAATTCTGGAGACTGCATAGACAGTTGCATTATGTCTTATATCATGCTCTGAATTGACTGCCTCAACCGGATTAGCAAAAGCACTTGGTCTCAAAAATTCTAAATCTTCATGGATTTCCTGCATGTCTAGCTTAATCTGAGGATAGTCTTTCACAAGACTTTCTGTTTTTTTAATCCCTGAAATAATATCCTCTCCCATAACTTCTTGGGATGACTCAAGTTTTTGAAGCTTTCTCTCAGGATTTTTTCTGGCAAATCTCTTGTGATTTTGCTCCGTTAGAAAATTTCGTAGTCTTTCTGTCATAGAGTGCATATTATAGCACAATAACCAATATTTATGGTATTTTATCAAGGTATAAAGGCTTGGATGTTGTGGTTTTCTCTTTTATTATTAAAGCAATAAAAAATCCTAAAATTGCAAAGACTAACGAAAGAATCATTTGTAGAAGAATGTTGTCTGCTCCAAAGATTATAAAGTAGAAAAAAGTACTTATTAAAGTTGCAAAAATAACAAATCCAATACTTTCTATTTCAAATTTCTTTGAATACCCCAAAAAAAGACTTATCATAACAATGAAAAAAAGACTGGTTGTGCCAATTATTCTAAAAAGCAAAAAATCAACAGTTAGACCTATCGGGATACTAAGTAAAATAATCCAAGCTTTTTTGCTAAAAACAATAGCAAGTATAATTAAAAGCAAAGCAAAAGGGATTTTTATAACAAGAGCTTCTAAGAATACGCCAATAAGAATAAATGAAGTAAAAATAACCCAAATCATAGCTTTTTAAGTACAAAAACAATAGATTGCTTAGAAAATGAAATCAACGGCACAACTTGACCGCTCTGGAAAAGCGCACTTGGATTTTTTTCAACGGCACTAACTTTACCAATAACAATATTTGGAGGAAATCCTTTACCCAGCATATCCTGACTTCCGGACGAGACAATTATGTCCCCGACTTTTAAATTGTCTGACAATAAGACTCCATCAAATAAAATATTTCCATTACCAAGTCCCTTAATAATCCCAACAGCACCTGTATTACTATCTTTACCAGACAAAGCAAAATTTTTGTCGCTCACAAGCATTACTTTTGAAAAATAATCACTTACTTCTTCTATTTGACCTACCGCGTTATCTTTGACAATTACAGCGTCCCCTCTCTCAAGACCGGATGTTCTTCCTTTATCAATAATTAATTCTTCAGGGAGTGAGATATTGGGAAGTACACTTGGCTCACCAACAACGCGTGAAGGTAGAAGTGAGCTAGGACTAAAAGAAGAATCATTAAATTGGTCACGCAGTGCTTTATTGTCATCTTTAATCATCTTATATTGGGCAACTTCTTTTGTAAGCTCTGCATTTTGGGCTTTTAATTTATCTATTTGAGTCTGATTTTCAGATGATTGAAGAAGATTTCCAAAAGAAAAAATGCTTCCTTGAATCGAATTTTTAAAAAATCCTAACCATCCAAAAACTCCTAAAAGGAGAACAAACGCCAGAAAGACAAGAGAAATAATGACATACGGAAAAATTAAGTTTTTCTTTTGCATAAAATTACATTCGCATGTAAGACTCACATTGTCAAGTTGGTGAGAAGAATATTTTGATGACAAATTTCAAACCCAGCCCATAACTCATAACTACTATTTTAGTCCCCCTGTTACCTTTACCCGACTCAATAATTCTTTATCTTCCAAAACTTTTGCCGTACCGCGAACAACTGTTGTGAGACAATCCTCGGCAATAACAACCGGAATATGTGTCCTATCCATAATAAGCTTGTCTAGTCCCTCCAGATTTGCTCCTCCACCCGTTAAAAGAATTCCGTGCTCAAGGATATCAGATGTCAGCTCTGGTGGAGCTTCTTCCAAAACGTCCGCAATTCCTTCAATTATTTGGCTAAGTACAGGCGCTAGTGCTTCACGTACATCGACCTCAGAAAGCCTAAGACTTTTTGGAAGACCCGTCTCAATATCACGTCCCCTTACAATTATCATTTTTTCTTTGTCTTGATTTTGACTTTTAACTTTTGCCGCTCCTACTAGATCGGAGCCAGAACCCTTGAGGTGTGGCTTTTGACCCAAACTTTCATATGCACTCCCTATTTTCATTTTTATCTCCTCGGCTGTTTTCTCACCAAGTAAAAGTCCATTTCGAAGTCTTACATAATGCAGTATTGCTGCGTCCATATCATCTCCGGCAAATTTTAAAGATCTGCTGACAACAATTCCTCCCAAAGAAATAACAGCAATTTCTGTTGTGCCTCCTCCTATATCAACAACCATCATTCCTGTTGGGGCAAAGACTGAGAGGCCTGCACCAATAGCAGCAGCCATTGGCTCTTCAATCAGATATGCGTCGCGTGCCCCTGCAGCAAGTGCCGCTTCCCATACGGCACGCCTTTCAACCTCCGTAACACTTGATGGAATTCCAACAACCACTTTAGGATGAATCAAAGATGAAGGAAGCATTTTATCAATTTCATGAACCTGTCTAATATAGTGCCTTATCATTGCCTCAGTTGCGTCAAAGTCAGCTATTACTCCTCCTCTTAAAGGTCTAACAGTTTCAATTGTTGCCGGAGTCTTTCCTAACATTTTTTTCGCCTCAGATCCGATTGCAATAATTTCTTTTGTTTTTTTGTGTCTGGCAACAATTGAGGGCTCTCTTATAACAATTCCTTTATTTTTTACATGGACCAAGGTATTTGCAGTCCCCAGATCTATTCCTACATCATGTGAGAAAAGTGAAAAAAGAAAAT
>DASVCQ010000028.1:0-2364 GCA_036381535.1 Patescibacteria group bacterium
AATTATGGGAATGGGACTTAGAGAAATAATGGAATTTTTTAAGACCACTTACGGTTTGGTGGGTGGTACTGATGAATTAATTAAAGAAAGAAGGGGCTTGATGTACGAATTACTTTTGAAGAATTTAACTCTCATGCCGGGTGCAAGTGAATTAATTAAATACTTATTTTTGCACCATATTCCTATGGCTATTGCAACTAGTGGACATTCCAAAGAAAAAACAAAAGAGATAATAAAATATCTCGGTCTGGAAAAATCTTTTACTATTTTTGTATCAGGAGATGATTTTGAAAAGGCCAAACCCGCGCCTGATATGTATCTTGTTGCAGCAAAAATGCTGCATATTGATCCAAAAGATTGTCTTGTCTTTGAGGATGCTCCAAATGGAGTTGTTGCGGGAAAAGCTGCCGGGACGCAGGTATATGCCGTTAATAAGGATGTGTTGTTACAAGAAAAGTTACGAAGTGCGGGAGCAGACAAGGTCTTTTCTTGTCTAAAAGATGTACATTTAGACTTGTAAGTTATTTAATCAATTCAGGAAGTAGTTCTTTTATTTGGGTTTCAAGTGATTTTTGAGCTGAAAGACGATTGTCAATAGTAATATGATCAACTACCGGCTCTTTATCAAGTTGCATATATTTAATAAAATTTTCAAAATTTGCTAATTTCATTGAATCTCTTTCAGACTTACGACGGAGAATATTACGTCTTAAACTATCAGAGTCAGACCGCACCCATACGAGTCGTACCAGTCCGCCACCTAATTGATTGACCCACGTGTTCCAAGTAATTAAATCGTGAATTTGCTTGGTAAATGGAGCAGAGAGAAGTACAGGGCAACCTTTTGAGCTAATTTCTTCCGCTACAGCAGTCATACCTGTGTATTCATATAATTTAATATGCTCATCATACCAAGGTCCTTCTCGCTCGCCAATTGGCTTGTTTGCCTGCGCAAGTATTGCTGTAACAAATCCACTATACATAGTATCTTTATCAAGAAGTGCAGGTACAGGTGACATAACAGAAAGTAAGGCATTTGCCACGGTTGTCTTTCCAGATCCTGGTGGGCCAGCAACAACCCAAATTGGAGCATGATTGGTCATTAATACAAGTATACCAAATTTTATATTGCACTAAATTACAGCTTTCTTAGTAAATTAAAGTGTTTGAATAAAGTCATTAAGAAAGTAAATAAATATTTTCAACTATATAATTTTACTATTGGTTTTTATCTTTTAAATACTGACTGTAAAAAAATCCAAAAGTATACTAAAATTAATACATGTTATACTCTACTCCCTTTCTTTTATTTGACGGAAATTGCGCAGAGGCAATGACTTTTTATCATGAGTGTATTGGAGGAGACTTAACTCTGACTAAGCTTATTGACACACCAATGAAGGATATGTTTCCAAAGGAGAAATGGGAAAGAATTATCAATGCTCATCTTAAGAGTGGAAATATAGAAATTTCGGCAACAGACTGGATGGCATCCCCTACATTTAACCCAGTACAAGGTAATATGTCTGCGATATTTGTTGTTGGAAATTATGAAGAGTTAAAAAAAACTTTTGATAAGCTTAAAGAAGGAGCAGACAAAGACAGATTTCAGGATCTTCATGAAATGCCATTTGGAATGTATGGACAATTCTATGATAAATATAATGTCCAATGGATTTTTAAGGGAGATAAGAAGTAAGACATCACCTCAACTTACTTTAACTAGAAGACCTAAATTTAAAATGATATAATCTTATTGTGAATGACAATAGACTCAAAATTATAATTAACAAACCGCTTGCTGAGGTTTTTGAATTTTGTGTTACCCCGCCACATGCAAAACTTTGGGTACCAAACATTATTAATGAAACAACAAATCAGTGGCCTGCAAAAATTGGCACTGTGTATACAGAATATAAAAATGATAATACTTCTTTTAATATAATTGTTACTGACTACAAAGAAAATGAGTATATTGAATGGAAAACAGAAGACGGAAAGTATCATGTCAGATATACATTTACGCCAGTTAATCAAAACGCAACACAACTTGAATATGTAGAAAATGGAGAAGTTACTGAGCCATTTACTCAAGAAATTTTAGAAAAATTAAAACAAGTAATTGAAAATGCTTCTAATTAGGATAGAGCTAAATAGGTAATTTGTAGAATTTACTTAAATTAGCTTGATTTATACATTACTATTTACTAATTTGATTCTTACACAATACTTATTGATGTAAATTGTTATTCTGATAGAATATTTATATGAGAAAGATTTTTGTCCTGGAATTTATTACCCTAGATGGCGTCATCCAAGCACCCGGCGACTCTAAGGAAGATGCAGCTGAAGGATTCAAATATG
>DASVCQ010000029.1:0-11483 GCA_036381535.1 Patescibacteria group bacterium
TAGTAAAACAAGAAAAATTATTAAAATTTTATGTTTAGTGATAAATCCAACAAGATTATTGGCCATTTTTAATGGTGAATAAACTGGTTTTTTTTGGGATGCACCCATTCTCCAATTCTGGCAACACTAAAAGATGATGTCAAGACCAATAAAATAATCATTATTATATGACTGTGTTAGAATAGTTATATGGATTTTGATAGACTTTATCTTCAAGTATTAAAATACCTCAATTTCAGACCTAGAAGTGAAAAAGAAATCAGAGATTATCTAAAAATAAAACTCAGTTCTGGCGTCATTGCGAACAAAGCGAAGCAATCTTATTATAGAAAACAAGATCCTTCGACTTCACTACATTTCGTTCAGGATGACGAGCTAAATCAAACAGAAGCATTGGTAGACCTTATTATTCACAAGCTCAAACAGCAAAGATTTTTAAATGACTTGGAATTTGCCAAAATGTGGGTCAGAAGCAGGACTTCCTACAAGCCAAAAGGAGAGAAATTAATTCGCTTGGAGCTAAAACAAAAAGGAATTAGTAATGAAATTATAAATGAAGTATTTACGGACACAGAATCAAGAGTGCAAAGTGATTTGGAATTAGCAATAGAAATTATGGAGAAAAAAAGAAGAAAGTTTGAAGCTATGGAAAGGCAAGAAAGATTTAGAAAAGCAGGATCCTTACTTGCAAGACGAGGCTTCAACTTGGACATTATAAAGCAGGCAATTGACCAAGTTTTCGGAAAATAGTATAATACACAAAGCGAAGAGGTATGGAGAATATGAAAAGCCTTTTTTTAGAAATTCTTTCTCAAAGGAACTAAGTTCTGATGCCTCTTCAGTTGCTAAATGATATTGTCATCCTGAACGTATGTGAAGGATCTCGTTCTACAAATAGTCAGTTATAGATAGAGATTCTTCGTTTCACTCGGAATGACAAGTAAGATAAATACTATGACTGACGCATTAGATTTAGAAAAAAAACTTCTTGAAAAACAGGAAAAATTAGATGAATTGAAAGATCATCTCGAAAAACAAAAGGAAGAGTACCGCGAAAAACTACAGAATCTTTCTCATATAACTGCAGATGAGGCAAGGAAAGCTTTGATGGAAGAGACAGAAAAAAGCGAGGCTGCATCTGTTGCAAAATTAATTAAAGAGCGGGAAGAAGAAGCAAAAAGGACTGCAGACAGAAAAGCCCAAGAAGTAATTGTTGAAGCAATGAGACATGGGACCATAAATTATGTTGCAGAATTTACAGTCTCAATTGTTAAAGTAGAAGACGAGGAAATGAAAGGTAGAATCATCGGAAAAGAAGGAAGAAATATTAGGGCCTTTGAAAGTGCAACAGGCGTTGATATAGATTTGGACGAAGAAGGAGTTATAAGACTTTCATCTTTTGACAGTATTAGACGAGAAATTGCAAGACGTGCCTTAGAAGTCTTGCTTAAAGACTCACGTATTCAACCTTTTAGGATTGAAGAAGTTGTCAACCAAACCAAAGCCGAACTTGAAAAAATAATGTTTGAAGAAGGGGAAAAATTATCCCATGAAGCAGGAGTATTTAATTTACCTGTAGACCTTATCAAAATGTTGGGGCGTTTTAAATTCCGCACTTCTTACGGACAAAATCTTATAACACATTCTCTTGAGGTAAGTAAAATTGCAGTCGGAATAGCCTCAGAAATTGGAGCAGATGTTGATATTGTAAGACTTGGGGGTCTACTTCATGATATCGGAAAAGTCGTTGAGGGAGAAGGAAGTCATGTCAAATTAGGAGTTGAACTTCTTAAAAGATTTGGACTTCCTGATGCAATTATCAATACTGTTGCCGAGCATCATGAAGATAAGCCTTTTAGTAGTGTTGAGTCAGTTATTGTCCATATAGCAGACCAAGCATCAGGAGGAAGACCAGGAGCTAGGTATGAGGATGTTGAAAAGTATGCAAATAGGCTGAAAGAAATGGAAGATATGGCCAAAAAATATGAAGGTGTTGAAGATGCATATGCATTTGAAGCAGGACGTGAGCTTCGTGTTATTATAAATCCTGGGAAATTAGATGATGCACAGACTATAATTATTGCCAAAAAATTGAGAGATGAAATTAGTCAAAGCTTGGCAATTCCTGGAGAAGTAAAAGTAACCGCAATCCGAGAATTCCGCGCTGTGGTAGGAGAGAGTATCTAGACTTCAATTGGCTCGATCCCTATAGCATATATCCCAAATTTTTTAATTCTTTCTTTATAGTCTCCCAATGAATTATAACTTTCTATGCCTTCTTCAATGGTTCCTTTACTTGAAAGGACATTTTCAACACCTTCTGTTTGCAGCATTTGTCTGACACTTTGGTAATGATGAATGAATTTTATCTTTGTATTGAGTATCTGGTGAGTTTGGTTATTCTCAAAAAGAATGGTATCTCCGGGTTGCATTTTTTCGTACTCAGAAAGTCTCTCATTTTCATCATGAGGACTTCTTCCTTCAATTTTTTTAGTTTTTGCTTTTATTGCATTAAAGGGGCGCGGATTTAAATGCATGAAGTATTTCATGCTTGCATTATAACATGATTGATATATTTAGTCACATTGACAACATTATCGATTACATTGTATTGTTAATCTAATCCAAAAGTAAAAATGGTTATTGTTTGAGAGAAGTAAGAGATTTTTTCTCACTTTGTTCAAGCATTAGTTTCTGAAATCAATTTGGAATAAAAATGTATATTCTGCCCTAAAGGAGGTGAAATAAATGACAAAAAGAGATTTAATAGAATTAGTCGCTAAAAAAGCAAATCTTACCAATAAAGCAGCCAGGGAAAGTATTCAAGCAACATTGAATGCTATTCGTGACTCTCTAAAAAGAGGTGAAAAGGTTGTCTTGACTGGATTTGGAACTTTCTCAGTAAGAAAGCGAGCTGCTAGACCAGGTCGCAATCCAAAGACAGGCGCAAAGCTTACTATTGCTGCACGCAAGGCACCTGGATTTACACCAGGTAAGACATTAAAGAAAGCAGTACGCTAAGGTAGTTGCTTTCACAATATAAAGAGGTTTTTTGCAAGTTAATTGTGAGAAACCTCTTTTTTTGTTAAGATAGATATACATTTATTTTCGAGTGAGCTTTAAGCAAAAAATAAATTGAGAAGTTTTGGCTCAATTGTTTAATTATCTCGAACAATAAGATTATGTCAGTTATTTCTGTTAAAAATTTAGTCAAAGAGTATACGGTTTATAAAAAAGAGCCGGGATTTTTGGGATCTTTAAAATCTCTTGTTGCAAGGAAATATGAAAAAGTAAAAGCAGTTGAGAATATTTCCTTTGAAATTGAAGAAGGGGAATTGATAGGCTTTATTGGACCAAATGGTGCAGGAAAGACAACGACTTTAAAATGCCTTTCAGGACTTTTGTATCCGACAAGCGGAGAGGTAAAAGTTTTGGGTTATACCCCCTTTGACCGCAAAACCAAATTTCTTAAAAGCATTGCCCTTGTTATGGGACAAAAAAACCAACTTTGGTGGGATTTGCCTGCCATGGAAACATTCTTACTTAATAAAGAAATTTATGAAATACCAACAAATAAATTTAACGAAGTAGTTGGCGATTTGTCCAAACTCTTAGAGGTTGAAGAACAGTTAAAAGTGCAGGTAAGAAAATTGTCTTTAGGACAGAGAATGAAAATGGAATTAATCGCAGCACTGCTCCATAATCCGAAAGTTTTGTTTTTAGATGAGCCAACAATTGGACTGGATGTAGTAATGCAACAAAATCTAAGAGAATTTGTCGGAGAATATAATAGAAAATACAAGGCAACAATTCTTCTTACGTCTCATTATATGGGAGATGTTGAGGCACTTTGCAAAAGAGTAATAATTATAAATCATGGAAAAATTCTTTTTGATGGAATGTTGTCAGAGTTAGTAAAAAAGCATGCACCGTACAAAGTAATTTCTATAGTACTAAATAATATGCCCAATCCTAAATTCTTAGAAGATTTAGGAGAGATAGAAAAGTTTAAGTACCCAGAACTTGTTATAAAAGTACCTAGAGAATCAGCAAGTGAAGCAGCAAGTAAAATTCTTTCAAGACTTCCTGTTGAAGATGTAAATATAGAAAATCCGTCAGTCGAGGATATTATTAGAGACGTTTTTTCGGCTCAAAAGGCGGAATAGTATATGCGATATGTTAAGATACTTTTACTTAATTTACAACAAGTTTTTGAACAAAGAGCTAGATCCTTTGTTTGGTTTTTGCTTTCGCTTTTTGGACCTCTTCTGATGGTCCTCTTTTGGAGAGGTGCATCAACAACTATTTCTTTTTCCTTGATTTCGTCTTATTATTTTTTATTGGTAATCGGTGGGTCTTTACTTATGTCTCATTCTGAAGAAGATATTTCACTTATTGATATACAAGAAGGACATCTGGGTAATTACTTACTAAAACCTTTTATGTATTTTTTTGCAAAATGGACAGAAGAAATACCTTATAGATTACTCCAAGGTTCATTTGGAATTTTGACACTTTTTATATTTGTATTATTTGTACATATTAATATATCAATCAATTTCCCAAAAGTTTTGAATATTTTTATAGCTATATTTTTAGTAATTGGTGGAATAATTTTAGCTCAGATTTACAAGACATGTTTGGGTTTTATTGCATTTTGGATGACTGATGCTTATGGTGTTTTTCAGCTATCAGATATGCTAATTTTTGTATTTGGCGGTTATATTGTACCATTATTCCTTTTTCCCCATACAGTTGAAATGATTTCTTATTTAATTCCTTTTTCCTATATGATTTATTTTCCTGTTGCAGCATTTGTTGGACTTTTTAATACACAACAGCTTCTACTAATTTTACTGGGACAAATTGTTTGGATATCTATTTTTTCTTTGTTTTATAAAATGCTTTTAAGAAATGGACTAAAAGCATTTACAGGAGTTGGACAATAAAATATGAAATATCTAAGAATATATTGGGCCATTATTAAAATTAATACTACACTTCTTTTTACGTACCGTGCAAATTTTTATAATGCAGTGATAATAACAACAGGGTGGGGAATTATATCAATTGTTTCAATTTTCCTTCTTACTGCAAAGACTAAAAGTGTATATGGATGGAGTAGGGATGAATTATATCTTTTGACAGGACTATATAGTATTGTTATTGGACTTTTTCATATGTTTTTTTCATCAAGCCTTGAAAGATTTGCCAGAACAATTAGTCTTGGAAATCTGGACTCATATTTACTCTCACCTATTGACGTGCAGCTTTTTTTAAGCACTAAATTTTTTAGACCGGTTTCATCCCTAAGACTAATTATAGCAATCGCGTTTACGATGTATATAATGCACTCAATGAATATTGAATTAAGTATTTTAAATCTAACTACCTTTTGTTTATACATTTTACTTGGGGTAATACTTTTGTACTCAATATGGTTTTTAACTATTACTTTAACAATTTGGAATCCTAATTTGTCTAACTTGGTCGAATTTCTATATAATTTTAGTAATCTCGCTAGGTATCCTCCCGCTTTACTTTTATATACCAAAAACTTAATCGTATTTTTATTTATTCCTTTAACCCTTATCACTTCAGTTCCAGCTAGATTGATAACGGGTAAAGTTGAGCCAATAGAAACAATTGGTCTTGTGGTATTCTCGTTTGGACTTTTTATACTTTCTAGACTTTTCTGGAAATACGCATTAAGACACTATACAAGTGCAAGTAGTTAATTATTATGGCGTCTTTTAGAGCATATTATTTAGCGGCTAGAAATACTTGGGATGAGACACTAACCTACAGACTTAATTTTGCTGTATGGAGACTACGTGTATTTTTATCGCTCATCTCAACTTATTTTCTATGGTTAGTACTTCTTCCAAAAGGAGAAAATATTGCAGGTTATAATCAGTCTTCAATGCTTACTTACATTGTGGGGGGTGGAATTGTCTACTCAATTGTTTTATCAACACGTGTTGCTGCTGTATCCGATGATATAGTACAAGGCAATCTTTCAAATTATCTACTTAGACCAGTAAATTATATTGTTTACTACTTTTTTAAAGACTTCGGAGATAAAGGAATGAATTTATTCTTTTCATTTTTTGAAATATCTTTGATATTTATTCTACTTCGTCCGCCCTTTTATATTCAAACAAATTTATTATTTATATTTGGATTTTTTCTTTCAATTATTCTTGCAATAGTTATTAACTTCTATTTAAATATGCTGCTTTCATTTGTCGGATTTTTTAGCAGTGAGGCATGGGCGCCTAGATTTATTTTCTTTATTATTCTTGGATTTTTTTCCGGAACAATTTTTCCTTTAGACATTTTGCCGTCTCAAATTTATTCATTCCTTAAGCTTTTGCCTTTTTTATATTTAATTTATTTTCCAATGAAAATATACTTGGGTCAAATACACATGCAAGAAGTCTTTTCTGGACTCCTTATTTCACTTATTTGGTCAGTAGGTCTTTATTTTATAACCAATTTTTTATGGAATAAAGGCTTGCATTTATATAGTGCGCAAGGAAGATAATGAAAATTAAAAAATATATCAAAATTTGGCTCAGGTATACAGCAGGTACTAGTCAGATTGCATTTGAGTCAAGGACCGGTGCTGCAATATTTATTATTGGAAAAATTTTAAGATTTGTTTTTTTCTTACTTTTTATAGTTGTTATCTTTTCCAAGACCAAAACTGTAGCGGGTTACAGTCTTTGGCAAATGATTTTTTTCTTTCTTACTTTTAATTTAGTTGACACACTTCCTCAATTTTTGTTAAGAGATGTATATAGATTTAGGGGACAAATTATAAATGGATATTTTGATCATACTCTACTTAAGCCAGTGTCTCCTCTTTTTAAATCTCTTTTTGGCGGCAGTGATATCTTTGATTTTTTTATAATGATCTTTCTAATTGTTATGCTAATAATAGGGGTTGAGCATCTTGGTGGAGTTTCAAGTTTAAATATTTTTTTATATATTTTGCTTATAATAAATGCTTTTATTATTGCTCTTTCATTTCACATTTTTGTTTTGTGCCTTGGAATACTTACGACAGAAGTTGATAATGCTATAATGCTTTATAGGGACTTGACTCAAATGGGGAGATTTCCTGTTGATATATATAGAGAACCTTTAAAAAGTATAATAACTTTTGTCATTCCAATAGGCATAATGATGACGATTCCTGCAAAAGTGATGCTTGGAGTTTTTAATATACAAATTATTATTGTTTCGTTTGGCATTGGTATTTTGATATTTATGCTAAGTGTTCTGCTTTGGAGATATTCACTGACTAAATACTCAAGTGCTAGCAGTTAAAGTATAAAAATTTTAAAAAATTCTCTCAAAATGCTATAATAAGGCATGACAATAAATCTAAAATCATTTTTATTGGTAATTTTGGTTGTAATTGGTATATGGTTTTTATATGTTGAGAGAGCAATTTTGACGCCTTTTATTTTAGCAGGAATTTTTGCTTTTTTATTCAATCCAGTTGTTGATTTCTTTTCAGAAAGATTAAAATTTCCCAGAACTCTTTCGATTCTTGTCATCTACTTAATACTAATTTCAATTTTTGTTTTTGGTAGTCTTACTCTAACTTCAAGAATTATTGAGGAATCCTCAGATTTAAGAACTTACACAAATCAAATTTTGTCAACAGCACATTCTCAACTTCAAAGTATGCCTGATTGGCTTCGTCCAACAGCTTATGATCTTTTATTTTCATTAAGAAGATCAAAATTTATTAATTTTTTTGAAGCGCCTTCTTTTTTCCCTTTTTTCTCCCAGGCAATATCAAGAGTTATAAGTTTTCTTATATTTCTTTTTTCTGCATTTTATTTTCTTAAAGATGGAAAAAACTTTTTCACTAGCTTAATGAATAATTTCCCAACGGATAATAGGAAGGATATTAAAGTGCTTTTTAATAAAATTAATTTGCTTTTGGGTGGATACTTACGCGGACAGATTTTTTTGATTTTTCTAATGTCTATTGCTACTTATATTGCTCTTGCGATTTTAGGAATTCGTTTTGCTGCAATAATTGCAATTTTTTCTGGATTTGCAGAAATAATACCGGTTATTGGTCCTATCACAGCGGGTGCCGTTGCTGTCGGAGTAATACTTTTTACAGGGACTGCAAATTTTGGTTTGTCTGCTGTTAATGCATCATTAATTGTTGCTGCAATTTATTTTATATTAAGACAGCTTGAAGACTATTTTGTTATCCCTTATGTTATGGGTAAAATTACTCAGCTTCCGCCATTTGTTATCTTTTTTTCAGTTATCGCAGGTGGACATTTGGCAGGACTTTTGGGTTTGGTAATTGCAGTGCCAACAGTTGCTATACTCAAACTTCTTTTGGAGTTTTACTTTCAATCAGTAGATAGGAAAGATAAAAGTTAGTCTTATTAATGTCCTAGGAAGAAGATAAGCCAGATTCTGTTTTGTCTTTCAATTAAGAAAAACTAGACCACAATCTTTCTCACGTATGGTATTTGATCACACATGTCCCGATTTTCTCGGGATGCCTTCAATCTTCTGTGCTGGGTAAGATACGTAAACGCACAAATCGGAAGTTGCAGTGGGGAGGATTGCCCGTTTCACACCCATTCGTCTCTGTTGCTCTCAAATCCTGTCAATTCAGAATCCGTTCTTTTTACCACATATGGGTAAAGTAAAAAGTCACAAGCTATCACTAGTCGGAGCTTACGCTCCATCCCCAATCTTACATCTGTCTGGACTTTCCTCCCCGATATTTTCAGGGTAGTGGTCCTTCTTCCTAGTACAGTTGTATTATAGCAGAAAAGTCAACAGAGTGCTAGGTTGGCGGAAAACTATTTCAAATGTTTATACATTCTCTGGTTTTCTAAAATTCAAAGGATTTACTAATGATTAATCTGGAGATATAATACTCATACTTATTTACGTTATAAATTTTCGACTCCAAGATATTTTTTGACCAAAGTATGAATAATAAAAATTTTACAAATTTGATAAATACATTAAATGCTGCCCAAAAGAAGGCTGTTGATGCAATTGAAGGACCAGTTATGGTTATTGCCGGACCGGGTACAGGCAAAACTCAAATTTTAACGCTTAGAATTGCAAATATTCTTTTAAAAACGCAAGTTAATCCTGAAAATATTCTTGCACTTACCTATACCGAATCTGGTGTTCATGCAATGCGAAAGAGATTAGTTGAAATAATAGGAACACCCGCATATAGAGTTAATATCTATACATTTCATGGATTTTGTAATGATTTAATTAAGAATAATCCTGAAGAATTTTCTCATATAATTTCATCAAATAATGCTTCAGAAATTGATCAAATTGAGATTATAGAAAAATTTATTAACTCAAGAACACTCGAATATATAAAACCGCTTGGTGACCCTATGTATTATGTAAAGCCCATACTTAAAGCGATTGAAGAATTAAAAAAAGAAGGGATAAATGAAGAAGAATTTGAAAGTGCAGTGCTGCAAGAGGAGAAAGACTTCTGGAAAATAGCTGATCTTTATCACACAAAAGGAAAATATGAAGGAAAAATGAAGGGGGAATATGATAAAAAACTTACAAAAATAAAGAAAAATAAAGAATTAATTGAAGCATATAAAGAATATCAAAAAGCACTAATTGAAAAAAAACTCTATGATTTTACAGACATGCTTTTAGAAGTTATAAAAGTTTTTGTACAAAATAAACAATTTTTGCTTAGACTTCAGGAGCAATATCAATATTTTTTAATCGATGAGCATCAAGATACCAATGCAGCTCAAAATAAAATAGTAGAGCTTCTTTGTAATTTTTATGACAATCCCAATCTTTTTGTTGTAGGAGATGAAAAACAAGCAATATATAAATTTCAAGGTGCATCTTTAGAAAATTTTTTGTACTTTAAAAATATTTACCCTGATGCAATTTTGATTAACTTGGAAGATAATTATAGATCTACTCAAACTATTCTTGATGCATCAGGTAGTTTGATAAGCAATAATTCTGCAAGTATACTTTTATCAAAAAATTCTGCAAATTTATTATCTCGTTCAAAATATGCCGAAGAAAGAATAAAAATTGTTGCAACCAATGACTATTATAGTGAATTCTATTATGTTGTTGAGGAAATAAAAAAGAAGATTAAAGAGGGAACAACCCCAAGAGAAATAGCTGTTTTGGTAAAAGAAAATAAAGATTTAATTGCTATTATGACTGTCCTAGATCAAATGTCTATCTCTTATATTAACGAATCCACGCAAGATATTCTACAAGATTTGGAAATACAAAAAATTATATTACTTTTTAAAGTTATCTTTGAATTTGGTAATGACGAAAATCTTATTAAGGCAATGCATATAGACAATCTCAAAATAAATCCTCTGGACATCTATAAATTAGTAGAACTTTCAAGGGAAAAGAAGACTTCTCTTTGGAAAATACTAAGTACTGATAACTACCTAAATGAGCTGGATCTATCATCAGGCAAAAAAATTAGAGAATTCTTTAACTGTATTTTACAGTGGAAGATTTTAAGTCAGAATGACAGATTTGATGTTTTATTTAAGCATGTTTTGGATGAATCAGGATTTACAAAGGCAATTCTTGGGAAAAGTAATGCAATGCAGATACTTGAAAAAGTTACAACGCTTTTTGACGAAGTAAAAAGTAAAATGGAAATAAATCCACTATTTTCTTTGGAAGATTTTATTAATTATATAGATCTTACTTCTCAACATAAAATAAGAATTAAAAAATCTACAGACATAACAAGAGAAGATTCTATACGGCTTATGACGGCGCATAAATCAAAGGGATTAGAATTTGATATAGTTTTCCTTATCAACGTGTATGATGGCCATTGGGGAAATAGTAAAAAGAAAGGATCGAATTTTTTACTGCCTTGGGAGTATTTGCAAAGAACAGTAACTTCTAGCCAAGATGACCCAAATGAAGATGAACGCAGGCTTTTTTATGTGGGTCTTACCAGAGCAAGAAAAGAAGTTTATATTAGCTATTCTTTTTCTGGTCAAGATGGCAAGAATCAAGTGCCTTCACAATTTATTAACGAAATTGTTGATAAGTATAAAGAAATAGTTGACGTTGAAAAATTTGAGAAGGATTTTTTGAATAGAAAAGAGTTAATTCTATCACCTTTTTCTAAAAGGCCAGTTGAAAGTGAATATCTAGCAAATAAAGATTACTTTGCAGAACTTTTTATGAGAAAAGGTTTTGCTCCAACACATTTAAATAATTATTTAAAATGTCCTTGGAATTATTTTTTTAATAACTTAATTCAACTTCCGTCTCCGCTTGAAAAAAGTAATATTTATGGATCTGCAATTCATAAAGCACTTAGTGACTACTTGATTTATAAAGACAAAAACAAAGATGAAATCACATTTCTCCTTAATTCATTTTTTAATGAACTGAAAAAGAAACCTCTGTCTGAGTTAGAATTTGAGGAA
>DASVCQ010000030.1:0-17749 GCA_036381535.1 Patescibacteria group bacterium
GGGACACTCATCAGGCACAAAAATATACTTGCCTACCCTCATACCTTTATCAATATTTTTTTGATTGTAAGTTGGAAACGTTACATTTTGTGGATGCAAATAATAATAATACAAAGGCAAGTCTTGATAACTGGATAAGTAGATTGCCGAATAAGATTTATCTTTATTTGCTAAATTTTGAAAAAGCTCTTCTGTACCGTCGTCTCGTCTATAAGAGACATAACTTGGTGAATGCACAAAATACTGATGAAAAAAATAAATAATATTTAACAAAAAAGCCAAGACTAAAATAATTATGAATAATTTCCTCCATATTCCCATTGTTAACTTGAAAGTATAATAGATTCCATATGCCTCAAGTATTTGGAATCCGGGAAGCATAAAAAGTGCACGTTGTATATTTGGAATATCTTCTGTTGTTAAGGCAGAGGCAATAGGTCCTACTAAAAGCCAGATAATTGGAATCATAAAGAATAAATCTTTTTTTCTGAGCAGAAAATAAAACCCGAGTAGCATAAGGGGAAATTCTATGTAGTAAAACAATCCCATGTCAGGAACAACATACCTGTCAGGAAGTCCACCTTTTACAAAAAGAAAATCTGTAGAAAAATAGCTCAAATATTGATCCAAAAATACTTTAGTATAAACAACTGCTTTGTTATGAAAAATTCTTGCGGTAGTAACATTTTGATCAACATCTGATAATGCTTTGATTTTATCAAGTGTGCCCTGAGAAGCAAAAATAGAAGTCTGATCAAATCTTCCTACCCCAAATTTTGTGAATGTAAGAAGGATTGTTGCAAGACACATTACTGCCCAGAGTGTGATTGAGATACTTTTAGTTACTTTATTTTTCTTCAGTTGAACAAAGAGTGGATGGAAAAAAATTAATCCAACAAAAAGAGTCAAGAATCCCGGTACAAAGACACGAGGAGTGTGATAGAAAAAATAAGATAGTAAAAAGTTAATTACCGAGTAAACAAACCATTTTATCTTTTTTTCCTCCAAACCTTTAATCATGAGCCACGCTCCCAAAATAATTAAGAATAGGGCAACTATTTGTTCTGATGTAGATCTGCTTGCAACAATATGCCAAGGGGAAATAGCGATAAGTAATCCTGCAAGATAACCAATATATTTTTTCTTTGAGATAGCAAATGCTAGTAAATATACTGGAAATATTGTAAAAGCGCCAAAAAGAGCTGCCGGAAGTCTCACTGAGAAAGTATTAAGGCCTAATATTGAAGTTGATATTCCATCCAAATAAAAAATTCCGGCAGGTCTAAAGTCACCAAATCTATTTATATAAAGAGGCAGAAAATTACCTTGTAAATCACGACCTGTATGAATTATTTTATATCCTTGATATCCTGCATTCAATTCATCCTGATGAAGACTATTGGGAATTTTGGACAAATTATCAGCTCGAAGAAAAATTGCCAACAAAAAAATTGCAGTAAGTATCAGCCTATGTAACCATTTCTCATTCATATTAATTTACAAAGCGGTATTTAAAAAGCGTCCAGAGTGCCTTTCTTCCATCTTTAAATGTATCCAATTTTTTCCCTTCTGTATAGCCCCGAGGTTTGGTTGTGATTGGCATTTCATGTATTTTAAATCCTGCTTTTATGAGTTTGGCAGTTATTTCAGGTTCAAATTCAAAACCTCTTGCTCGAATATTCATTTTAAGGGCCGATTTTTTTGGAAAAAGCTTGTAACATGTTTCCATATCAGTTAACCATTGCCCATATAAAAGACTTGTCACAAGACTCAAAAATTTATTCCCCAGATAATGCATCATAAATCTTCCTGTCTTTTCTTCTTTTGCAAAATGGGGGAGGCGTTTTAGTCTTGTCCCATAAACAACTTCATTCCCATTTTTAATACCGTTTAGTAACCTAACAATATCTTGAGGATCATATTCAAGGTCAGCATCCTGAATAATTACATAGTCACCTGTTGCTTTTTCTATAGCGGTCTTAATAGCTGCACCTTTGCCTTTATTCTCCTTATGCTGATACAAAGAAAAACCTTTTGGACTATGTTTTTTAAAAAACCCCTTTATTTTCTCAACAGTTGCATCTTTTGATCCATCATCAACAATTACAACTTCTTTACTAACTTTTCCAAGAGAAAGTTCATCAATTTTTTTAAGTACGTCACTAATTGTTTTTTCTTCATTAAAAACAGGAATAATAATAGATAACTTCATATTAAAATGTCTAAATTAAAATTAATTTATCAAATTACTTGTTACTTCTTCATCGGTTTTGACCCAAAAAGATTTTGTTTTTGATCTATATACAAGTACCTTTGGAATTTTAAAAATTGCCATAACAAGTCCATAAAAAAATGCCAAATCTCTATTTTTTATGGCATTTGCAATATGATATGGAAACCACAAAAAGTGTTTTACCAAAAGCATTTTATCAGTTAGATTTAACCATGTAAATAAGAATTGATTTCTGTATACAATCTTTCTAACCCTAAAGGGCTTGTAAAAAGTTTTGATTGCTCCTTTACTATGCTCATGCCTTACGACACTTTTTTTCTCAAAAAGTACTTTGTATCCTGCCTTTTGCGCACGATAAGAAAGATCTATATCTTCCCAATAAAATGGATTATAAATCTCATTAAGCCCTCCCAACTTATCCCAAATAGATTTCCTAAATGCTCCACTTCCTCCACTCACCCATAGAGTTCTTTCACTGTCAAGCTTTCCTGCATTATGTACTAAGAAACCTCTTTCCCATTTACCTATACCTCGTCCTCTAAGCACAGTTTTCCCATCTTCAATACTTTCATCCATGCACCCGACTGCAAAGACACTATCGTTAGTAAAGTGTGACAATAATGGCTCTAAAAATCCAACTTTTGGCACAACATCACTATTCAAAAGTATTATTATATCTCCTGTTGAATTTTTAACACCAATATTTACATTTCCTGAAAAACCTCTATTTGTACCTGTAAAATTTTTCAACACTTTATAAGGAATCCTGGTATTATTTTTTGAAATAATTCTTTTAAGCAAAGATTCTACTGCCTCAATGGATCCATCTTTTGACGAATCATCTGTAATAATTAACTCAATAGACCCACCATTATAATTTTTTACTGCATCAAGAATCTTGGGTATATTGTTGAGTAAAAGATCCCGACCATTAAAATTTGGAATTACAATACTAATATTCATACTATTAAGATTAAAACAGACTGACTTGAAATGCAATTGTATGATTGCCTTTAGGTACAATAATGCCTTGCATCATATAATCTGTGGTATAAATTCGAGTTTCGTGTCCATCAATATATGCATGCCAACTTGGATAATAAGAGTTAGTCAAAACCAGGAATCCATTACCTTTATTTTGGATGGACAAAACAATTTTATTTGGTGAATTCAAAATATATTTTACTTCCCCGACATTAAATTTACTACTCTCCAAATCCTCAACAATAGCATTTCCTGATAAATTATCTCTATATTCAAACATCTTTTGTATACTCTCTTCTTTTGAAGTACTTTTGGTAACATTTTCAACAAAAAATGCCCTATTTAGCACTTTTTTATTTTCATAAATTTTTGTTTCTCCTTCATCAAATACCTCCTTAAATTTTATATCTTTAATTTCTGACAAGCTAACTACATACTTTACTCCCAACAAATCAATAAAGGGACTCTCATAATTATGTGGAGTAAGGATACGATTAAAGCCAAATGGAGGATTTATGTCAGGACGTCCTCTTTGCATTGCAGCTATAAATTCGCCGTAGCGCATAAGATACAGTGGATCATATACATCTAGACTGTAAAGTCCATAATATGCACCAACATTAGGTGGCATAATTCTATCATCTGTCGTCATATAGCGGTAATTTCCAAGATTTTGTTTTAAAAACATAATGCTCTTTGTTGTCGGATACAGATATTTTTTATTGACGAAAGGATTGTACTTCATGTCAAATCGAATCAGATCATATGCTGAGAAAATAAGTAAGAGCATAAGAATAAAAGGTAGGTATTTATTCTTTTTTGTGATTGATAAAACTAATCCGATAAATGTCAAAATTAATAGAAATGTTGGGAGTATACTATTTCTTTTTGCGATAATTAATTGGTCCAGAGTAACTTCATGTTTTCCCATGAGTATAAATGCCCAAATACTCGCAAAAATTAAGGAGAAAATAGATATTGTCACAATAATTTGTCTCATTGTTATTTTTCTTAAATGGTCAATTCCAAATGCACATAACACAATAAGCGCAAAGTCAATTATTCCAGTCATTCTAGTTGGTTGGGCAGATGATAAAAATGGTACGTTAAGGATAAATGGCAATTTTGAAATTGGATTTTCTGTCATGAATATAAAAGACAAAATAATTACCCCAATATAGAAATAAATTAATTTTCTCCTTACAAAAACTCCTCCTAAAAATGTAAAGACAATTGGAATAATACCAATATAACCAATAATTTCTCCGTAATTCCATACGCCCCAATAATTAAGTGTTGATGGATTACCAAAAAAATCAGGAATTAAAAATTGGATTAGTTGAGAAAATGGGACAAACCATCCTGGGTTTTTCCAATTAATATCAATTGCCCTGCCGGAAAGTGAGATAAGCTGAAGTGTAGGAATAATTTGCACAGAAGAGATGACAAAAAATAAAACAAAAATAAGAAATAAAAACCATAATGTTTTTTTTAATTTTCCTATAGAATATGCTTTCAGTAAAAAATAGAAAAAAATAAAGACACCAACATAGAAAAAAGTTTGAAGATGTCCTGAAAAAATTGAGAAAGACAGACTTAAAGATATTAAAAACGAATACAAAATCTTTTTTCTAAAGGTAGCTGTCATAAAAAACTTTTCTATTAGATACAATATAATAGGTAACCAAATTAACGTTGGAAGAAGAGTATTCCATTCAAGCCAAGATGTAGAAAATCCGCAAAAGATAAAACTAACAGCAGAGAAAGTACTGGAAATTTTTGAAATTTTCAGTTGTCTAAGGTATAGGTATACAAAACAACTACCAAGTAAAAGGGTGAAAAATACTTGAAAAGTCCAACTGATAGAAAATGGTAAAATTAGTGAAAGAATATTTAATGGTGATAGTACGGCTGATTGAATATTGGCAAAAAGAGGCATTCCAAGCCCGCTATAAGGATTCCAAATGGGAAAATTACCGGATTTTAATATATTAGTTGAGACAAACCTCCATACATACTGCTGTCTTATTGGATCGGTAATTAAAAAATTTTTAAAAGGAATTCCTCTTGGATAATCTTGTGAATAAAAATCTCTAAAGGGATTGTACAGTCCAACCAAAGTATCTGAAGGGATTGGCAAATAACCTTTTAGGAAAAATTGCCAGAAAAAGATTGTTACGGTTACCAATATAAAAATGAAAGGTATTATTTTTTTCATTTAATAAGTTGCATTATTTTTTCTTCAAAAACATCCGGGCCAAAATCTTTTGCTCTTTCTTTTGATTTCTCTGAAATACTTTTTAATGTATTTGGGCTTTTTATTAGACTTTCTGTTAACTTTTGCAATTCTTCAAGTGAACTCCACAAAAATCCATTTTTTTTGTCTGTAACAATTTCCTTTTGGCCACCAGCATTTATAACAACCGGTACACATCCTGCCCCCATTGCCTCAACAGTTGATATTCCAAAATGCTCTGCATACTCTGGATGAACATTTAAATTTTCACCATATCCGCTTGCATGCCAATAAATTTTGGCTTTTGAATATAACTCCCATAATTCATCATTTGTTTTATTTACAAAAAATTCTATTGGGTATCCTTTAGCACTTTCCTTCATTTTTTCAAAGCTCTCCTTGTCTTTTTCTTGAATACTTACTGCAAGTACAAATTTCCAATCTTTAAGCTCGTTATCAATCATTTTTTTGAATGTATCTACCATAATTGATTGTTTTTTATAATCACCTATTGCTACATTTTTCACTCTAAACCTTCCAACATGAAGAATTATATTTTGTTTGGTCAAGTGCTGAGCTTTTATCGCAACTGGTGGGTAAATAACCTCAGTATCTCTGCCTAGTGCTTTGTCAACAAAATTTTTTGTGAAAAAGGCGTTACAAAATATCTTATTTACTCTTGAAAGTTTGATTTTTCCCCAAAGAGACGTTGCCTGAGAATTAAATAAGGGCTGTTGAATATGAAGAAGTAATTTTCTTGATGCAACAAGCGGGATACTACCATCACTTAGAAGTATTAAAACGTCATAAGGCTTGGTAGCAAGCAATCTTTGTACCAAACCAACACTTGGAACAAAAATATTATCTACTCTTTTTATTTTTGTAAAGTCAATTCCAAATCTTTTGGAAATTACCTCAAAATCTCTATCATTATTCCAAAAAACGTCAACTTTATTTTCTTTTGACAATATTTGGGCTATTGTCATCATATACTTTTCTCCACCCCCAATATCATCAAGATACGGATCATATATCCCTATACGCATAATGCAATTGTAGCAACTTTTGACTTTGCAAGAAAGTATGGTATGATAAGGAAATGAATATTCCAGGTCTTCCAGCATGGGTTTTACCTTTAATTATTGTTTGGTCACTCTTGTGGAAAGGTTTGGCACTTTGGAACAGTGCAACACATAACCAGAGAAATTGGTTTGTTATAATGCTTGTTTTAAATACAGCAGGAATACTTGAAATCGTATATCTTTTTGCCTTTGCAAAAGAAAAGATGAAATTAAAAGACTTAATGTTTTGGGAAAAACTATCTTAATAACTTTAATTTTTTTCTTATTTCAAACGTCTTAATAATATTCCTAGACTAATAATTCCCAAAAATCCGAATAAGCAGCCAATCAAACCTATATAGAAGCTATTTGGTTGGTAGGAAAAAATAACAGTATGGTCCCCTTTAGGTACTTCTACAGCTCGAAATGTATAATCAGCACGGTAAATTGGAGTTGGTACACCATCTACATAGGCCTTCCAACCCGGATAGTAGTTATCTGACAAAAAGAGCATCATATTACTCTTGGCAGACGTTTGAATTAAAATATTACCAGAATTATATTTTTTAATTATGGCTTTTGCATTTTCATCATTGCCAATTTTGATTTTAGGTTTTGCTTCCAAAACAATACTATTTTTCTGATCTATTCCTCCAAACAAAGTATTTAGTATATCTTTCTGACTTGTTTTGACTAAATAATTTCCTACTAAAAATGCGTGAGGAAAAGCATTATTATTTGAGAATATCTGATAAATACCATCATTAAATAGAAGACTAAATTGGGAAGATGGATATTTCCAGTATTGGAAAGTCCAGCCTCTATTTGTGTCTGCAACTTTATGAATAATATATTTAACATCCAAAAGATTTATTGCATCAGATGTAAATTTTCCGTTTCTTGGGAAAGACACAACAGATCTGTCCGCCTCATGTAAATATCCGTCCGAAACATATGATACAAATTCACCAAATCTTTTCGGATACAATGCATCATAGCCTTCAAGGGAGGGTAGTCTATATAAATTTGAGATTTCGGCTCCATAATTTCCAAGAGATCTATCATTCCCTTGAATTTTTTCAAATCCAGAAACCACTCTAACATAAGGAGCAACTAATGACTTAGGGTCAAATGCTTGCCATTTAGAAGCAAATCTATACATATCAAAGGCCGTAGTTAAAATTAAAATAAGAATTACATACTTTCTAAACCTATTAGGAAGTAAATAACCCGAAATTGTAGTAAGTATCAAACCTAGAAAAAGTATTGTCGACAAAATTAAATTTTGTCTTGCAACAATAATTTTTTCTAAAGGCAAAAATAATTTTCCCAAAACAATACTCCAAAGTACGACAAAGACAATAGAACCAAATATCAAAATTAAACCCATCCCCATTTTCTTTTTTTCCCTAAATACTTCTTGGAGTCTGTCCAGTCCAAATCCTCCAAGAAGTGCAAAAAAGAAAGAATGGATACTGACAACACGACTTAAAGCACTGGTTGATAAGACAGGAATATGAAGAGCAACAAATATATCAGCAATTGGTGTATTAAGTGCCAAAACTAACGCAATCAAACCTGCAATAAAGGAAAATTTTATAATTGATTTTTTCCAATAACTTAAGGACAGTAAAGCAAGAAAAAAAGGTATTACTCCTATATAAGTATTCCACTCAGCATAATGCCCAAACCAATCATTTCTTGTCACTGGATTTCCTAAAAAATCTGGGGCAAGAATAGTTGGTAAATAAGAAAGTGGAATTACTTCACCCTTTTGAAAAAGTCCGCTTCTTAAAGATTGGGTATAAAATTCCAGTGAAGGTAAAATTTGAGGGAGACAAATTAAAAATCCAAAAAAAATGTAAATTAAAGAAAAAAATGATTTTCTTAATGATTTGTATTCAAGTGTTTTATAAATCCAGTAAGCAATAACAACTATTAAAAAATAAAGACTTATTTGAAAATGTCCGCTAAAAAATGATAATGGAAGTGACAAGGCAAGAAATATTAGATATTTTACTTTTCCAAACAAAAAATAACTTTCAAGTCCATATAGCGCGTACGGCAAAAACAATAAAGCATACCCAAGAGTCCCGTACCCCATCCAAACAACTATAAAGCCACAAAACATGAAAGAGATGCTGGATAAAAGTGCTCCTAATTTACTAATGCCAACTCTTCTGGCAAAAATATACATTCCCAGTCCAGCAAGAAGTGGCTGAAGCAGTACCAAAAGACTCCATCCGTCAACAAAAGGCAAGACAAAAAATAAAATATTAAAGGGAGAAAGTACTGCCGACTGATAGTTTGCCAAAAGTGGAGTACCACCAAAACTATACGAATTCCAAAGAGGAATTTCACCGGATTTCCAAATATTTATGACCAAATTTTTCCAAGGGTAAATCTGAGTAATGACATCCGGCATCGCCCCGTTTTTTACAGGTTGGGCAAATTGACTATACATATCCCACGGGGAAAAATTATTTACTTGATAGTCTGCGGCAAAAGGCGCACGTCCCAAAATAAAATAAGGGCTAGCGAAAATAAACCATAGCAGAAAAATAAATATAATAGGAAGAAAATTTCTCAGAATTTTCATAAAAACTTTTAGTTATACTCAAACTTTATTTTGCATTTCCCAAAGTCTCGCGTAAGTAATAAATATACTGTATCCCTGATATATGCTTTCTATAAGTCCCATTGTTCCAGCTTTCCATCCTCCTTGTGTTATATAAGAATCAAAAAAACCGGTCATTGTGACCCTTATAAGTCTCCAGGTAACAATTTTGGGGTGATTTGTATCATATCTGAGTTTTGCTTCTGTTTCAGACCAGATTATGGTCTTTTGTAGCATTGAGGATAAATCACGATGAGTATAATGAAGTATTAATCCGTTTAGGTCCCCTATTTCTCCTTTAACTTTTGCAGTCTCGTGTAAACTTCCATACCAATTTTCCAAATTTTCTTTTCTAAAAAGTCTCTCTAATTTCTCAATTTTTGGCCATGGATTATTTCCTAAATAAAAATTTTTTCTTTTTAGACGATATCCGACAAATTGATTCTTTGATACTGCTCTCAAAATCTCTTTTTGCAATTCTACAGAGACTCTTTCATCTGTATCTATGTATAGTACCCACTCACCTCTTGCATTTTCAAGTCCAATATTTCTTTGTTTTGCAAAATCACCTTCTGTACCCTTGATAATTCTCGCTCCATTTTGACGTCCTATTTCATTTGTTTTATCTTTTGAACCCGCATCAACAAGGATTATTTCATCACAAAATCTAACACTTTTAAGACACTCTTCAATTAAATCTTCTGAATCTTTTGCAATTATAATTGCAGATAATTTCATATATTTATTTGCCAAAACTTCCTTTCCCCATATTGCCTGTATAAAAATCCAGTATTCCTTTTCTCTGCCAAGGTCTTCCAGAAAAAATTAGTCTTAGACTTTCTTTAATTAATGCTAATTTAGAACGAAATGGTGCATACCTCATGCCAAAAAGCATCCTATTTCGACTCAAGTAGTAATCATGGAGTATAGACCCAGAACCTCCACCTGATGCTGCGGTTATGTGCCAAAGAACAGCCTTGGGATTGTAAATAATTTCAAAACCTGACTTTATTATTCTTTGACTTAAATCGCCGTCTTCAAAATACAAAAAGTATTTTTCATCAAATTTTCCAACTTTCTCAATCACTTCTTTTGACAAAAGCATACAACATCCTGTTGCAAAAGTAATATTTTCCTCTCTATCATATTGCCCTTTATCTACTTCATCTACTCCCCTATGCCTAGTAAAAACATTTGCCCAATCAACATACCCTCCACCAAACCAAAAAACCTTCCCCAACTCATCCTTTTTATATTTTTCCAAGTGATACTCATGTCCTTTTGCAAAATATATTTTAGGAACAACTAACCCAACATTGGGATTTTGGTCAAATGGTCTTAACAATTCCTTAAGTAGATTTCTGTCAACGATTGTATCGTTATTTATTAACATCACATAGTCCGCGTTATTTTGCATTCCAAATTCTATTCCCAAGTTACTTCCTCCCGTAAAACCTAAATTTTTTTCAACTCTAATAAGCCTTATACCTTTCTTACTCTCTTCAGAAGTCAAGGTAAATGCTGTAGAAGACCCATTATCAATAACGACAATTTTTACATCCAGATTTTCAGTGTCTAATTTTTCAAGTGACTTGAGACAATCGTGGGTTTCCTTTTCACTGTTAAAATTTATTGTTGCAATAACTACCTTTTTCATGGAGTCAAATTATTTGTTTTTTTCTATTTATTTTAAGAATTAACCTCTTAATAGGATTTTTTGTTTCATTTATAAATACAGTCAAAAACCAATAATTAAATTCTTTGACAATGATTTTCATTTGGTAAAAAACGTCATTAATAAAATTATTACTGTTGTATTCTTTAAATCCTCTTTTTTCCCATACTTTTACAAAAACAATTTCAGAATAAAAGGCCTGAAGAATACTAAGTACCAACCCATGCAAACCGTCTTTATAACCCTCTTGAAGGAAAAATGTTTTTAAAAAATCACCAACTGGCATTTTTAAAGCTTCAAACCATTCTAAATTTTTGCCGGATTCTAGTATCCTTTCTGCTTCATTTTCTGTATAAAATTTATCTAATTTATATAAATATTGCGAAATAGAAGTGTAATTTTCATGCTCGAGTGGACTTTTTAGCCTTTCTGTTGGGCCATCTACTTTTATCATCTCGTGAACATGTTTTTCTTCATATTTACCTTTTCCATTCTTAAATAGTCTCATCTGATAGTCTGGCCACCAAATTCCATGTTGTATCCACTTTCCAAAAATCATATTTTTCCTAGGAATCCAGTATCCTGAAATATCTGAATTTTTATCCAAACTCTCCTTCAAATTCTTTAATTCCGCTTTTAAGTCCTCAGTCAATTTTTCATCATCATCCAAGTATAGTATCCATTCTTTTGAGGCTTTCCCAAATCCAAAATTTTTATTCACGTTAAGCATTGGGTTATTGGGCCTTATAAATACATTTTTTGTGTATTTTTTGGCAACACTCACTGAATCATCTTCCGAAGAATTATCTACAACCACTATTTCATCTGCAATATCTTTTACTGAGTCAAGACATTCTTTAAGTTTTTTGGATCTGTTATATGTTGAGATAACAAGTGATATACTCATGTGTTTTTAATAAATTGCTGCTTTATTAATAGTATATCCTTTTTTACCTCCTCTTTGGCAAGAAGATAAGAAATAAGTAGATAGATTAATGATCCTACTAATATTGATATAAGAATATTTATGAGTGAAACAGGGAACATTTTAGTAAAAAAGTAGATTACTATTCCCATTAAAACTGTTGATAAAAAAGGAGGAATGACAATTTTTATTGAAAAAGGTACATATTTTTTCGTCAAATACACTACATAAACAACTGAAAAAGCAATAATTGCAGATACACCTGCAAATGCATTGAATCCGTAAAAATAAATTCCCAAAGGTGTAAGTACCCATGTTGCAATGGTCCAAAAAACCATTAGATAAAGAGACACTTTTATTTTTCCGATTGCGTTTAAAGCATTTGTCAAAGGTGTCGAGACAGAAGAAAGTGCAGCATTAAGTGCAAAAAATGAAAGAGATAAAATTGCTGGTTCCCATTTTTGATATTTAGGAATTATTTGGATAAAAGAAGGACCTAAAATACAAAGTCCCATGAGGGATGGGAAAATAAGAAAGCTTGAGGCAAAAAGAGATTTTTCTATTGCTTTTGCCAAATGATTTTTTTCATGCTGAAGTCTTGCAAAAGATGGAAAAGTAATTCTTATAATATTATCCATAATCAGCCTAAGAGGAGTGTAGGCCCATTTCTGGGCAAACCCTATGTATCCGACTTGTGCCAAAGGCAAAACTTTTCCTATATATGCAATCATCAAATCGTCCTTAAGGAGTGCTAGAAAACTATTCGCCTGAAAAGGAATTCCAAATGATAGTAATTTCCCGGCAACACTTCTTGAAAAACCAATCTGTATTTTCCAAGGTGAGACAATATACATAGCAATAAGCCCGGATATACCTCTTGCAAGTACAGCAAATGTAAAGCTGGTTACCCCAAAACCTTTGATTGCAAAAAACAAAGCAGTGATATTAAAAAAAAGTGTCTCAACAATTTGAGGTATAACCAATTTCTCAAATCTTAAATCACGCTCAAGAAGAATTGAAGGAATGGTTTTGAGAGATGAAAGAAAAAATGATATAACCAAGGCCTGAAAAAGAAAAATTCCCTCCTGCTCCAAATGATAAAATCTTCCTACAACACCTGATATAGAGATCGCAATAATTACGGCACTTAAGACCAATGTCTGTTGAATAGTAAAGGTAGTGCTTAAATCCTCCTTTGTAATTGCTTCCTTTTTCTGAATAAGTGCAGCCGCAAGACCAATATCTGAGAAATATTGTAAGAAGGCAATTACTGCAGAAACCACAAAATATACTCCAAAAATAGAAGGCGCTAGAAAAACAGTCAGCAGGAAGTTAACTACAAAACTGACTATTTGTATAAAAAATGTACGTGTGACTAAGGCAAAAATACCGTGGATAGACCGTTTTGTAACGGCAGCAATATCAAGCTCTTCCATAATGCAAATCTTTCCATAATTTAAAGCTTTCAACTATTGCTCTGACAATTACCCTAACATTTCCCCCACTTTGATCTCCAAATTTCCTTGGGTAGTGATGGACATCAACTTGAGATATTTTAAGATGAGCGGATTTCGCACGAGCCAAAATTTCGGTTGTTATCATAGCGCCTTCAGATTTAAGAGGCATGATTTTTTTAAGTGCCGATTTTTTAAATAATTTAAATCCACAGTCGATATCTTTAAAATAAAATCCAAAAAATGCAAAATCCCAAATTTTGAGTAGATTCATAAGAAGATGTCTGAATGGATGATCTACTCTTTTTATTCTGCTTCCAATTACAATATCTGAATTTTCAATCTTCTCCAAAAAGAGTTTGACCTCTGAGAAATCAAATTGACCATCTCCATCATTAAAGACCACCAAATCATATTTGGCACCTTCCAAACCGCTTTTTAGAGCAGCACCATATCCTCTGTTGGGCATATGGGATATTACTCGAAGGTGACTAGGGTCTGATTTCTCGAGTTTTTTGGCAATTTCCAAAGTTTTATCTGAGGAGCCGTCATCAACCATTATAATTTCCCATTTTAATGCAACCTCACGAGCTGTAGGAATTGCGCTTTTAACAACTTTTTCAACATTTTTCTCCTCATTCCAAAAAGGGAAGAATATGGAGATTTCAGGCACCTTTTTTGTCATATTTTTTGGTAACTTTCCAAATTATACCAAGAATAAGTATAAATAAGCTAGTAAGAGAGATAATATTACCCACATTTTCCGGCGTTGTACTCTCATAAACAACATTAAGATTATGAAACCCTCTGGAAAGATAAACCTCTGTCCCATTTTTAGTTATTTTTAATGGTAATTCACTCCCATTATCAAAAACGTGCCATGCAGGAAAATATGCAAGATTTAAGCCCACAAAACCGGCTTTTTCAAGATTAAATTGAATGTTTTTATCTTGTGTCTTTATATTTTCACTTTGAATTTTTATAAAGTCATTACTTTTTATCAGCGAAGTTGGCAAATTGCTTTCTATCTTTGGTTTCTCAAAACCCACAGGCATGTATTCATCCGAAATCTTTGAAATCGTCCAGGAAAGCATCGATTTTGAAATAGCCTGAGTATTTGAAATTTTAAGATATGTTTGGGGTTGAAAATATTTTATGCTCAATATTAAGATTGCCAAAATTGTGAGCGAACAAAAAATAAGTCCAATCTTTTTGTTTATTTTTGATAAAACAGCAATAATTACTCCTCCCAATATAGATGAGAAAAAAGAGACAAAAATAAGATATCTCCAGGGATATTGAATAAAAGACATAGGTTTTATTGTCTCCCAAATATCTTTACTTATTGGAAGCATTAGAAATATACTCACGGCAAGCCCCATAAATGCTCCCAAGTCAATAACAAAGAGTTTTTTATCTCTTCTAAGAAACGGTAAAATAATCAAAGCTAAAAGACTTAGCAGTAAATTAATTTTCCCGATCATAAATGAAAATCCGTCAACACACCCCTTTGCTGAGCCACCAAATCCCCAATTACTTTGCCAGAGTTGATTGATGCATACAAAGTGGTCTCTAAAATTTGCACCACCGCCAATTTGAGACAAAACATTTGTATATTTCATCTCAAAAAAAACCGGCAAAGTATAAAATGTACTTAATCCTATTCCCAAAACAAAAGCAATCATAAAATAAAGTACAGTCTGATATTTATTCTTTGAGAAGAATGAAGCAATTAAAATTCCTATTAGTAAAAAAGGGGCAAGCATAAAAGCAGATAAATTATGTGAAAGGATAACTCCGCAAAAACCAACAGATGCAATAACAATCCAGATAGAATTAGAAATTAACAAATTAAGTTTAAGGCTTTTTTTACTTTCATTTTTATTGTTTGTCAAAGTGTAAATTCTATAAAAACCAAGTGCTACCAAAGGTAGAAAAATGTATGCCCATAACTCACCGATATCTCCTCTCACATAAAGATCTACTGCATGATACGGAGCAAATGAATATAAAAGTGATGGAATAATCCCTCCTATTTTGCCAAAAATACTTTTACCAAGAAGATACATGGTTATGGAACTTCCAACAAAGCTTATTCCAATCATAACTTTTGTCGCCAAAAGGCTATTTGAAAAAACAAAAACAAAGAATGCACCTACGTAATAAGCAAGAGGAGCATAAAAATTAAAAATAGGATACCCATATCCATAACCCAAATCATTTACCCATCTTACTGGAAACATGCCATCCCTGAGAGATTTAAACATTTCATAAACTCTTTGTATTTGCGTATTGTCATGCATTGGGAAAAACCCGCTATGAAAAAGAGGAATAATTGTAAAAGTAGAAAGGATTAATATCAGAAAAATTGGCAAAATTGTTAATATTTTATTTTTCATATCTTTTTTTCACTACAAAGAAAATTAGGCCTGCAATTGAAATGATTGAAATAATGTCTGCAAATAACCTAATTGGTGTTTCTGTAAATCTAGCAGAAATAGTATGCCCTCCAGTATCAACAGGAAATTGAATAAGCCCTGAAGAATTTTCATAAAATATATTTACTCTTTGTCCGTCTACTTTTACTTCCCACCCAGGGAAATAAATAATATTTAACTGTGTTATAGTTTTTGTGTTATTAATAACACTTGATTCTATGTTGCTACCATTAAAAGCAACATCATTTATAACTCCATCGCCTGTTATGATTTTTATTTTTTGGTCAGTATAGGAAGTAGGAAAATCCTTAACCCAAATTGGCATATATTCATTTTTGACAGTCGTTGAATCTTGATTCGTACTATAAAATGTATCGGGAAAATATTGATATGATTTTGGAAATATGTAACTCCATGAGGAAAGGTATGTAACAGAAACTATAGCTATTACAATAAAAATTTTAAATTTCTTCGGCATTAATTCAACCGTTACCCCACTTAAGAATGAAATTCCCAATACTGTCAGCGATAAAAATCTATAAGGAAACTGGAAAAAAGGAATAATGTGAGTTAACTTCCAAATTGGATATGAAATAGGCAAAACAAAAAAGACAGAAATGATTGATAGTGCCAAAAAGAATTTTACAGAGAGTTGACTCTTCTTTCTAAGAAAAATTAACGAAAAAACAATTATGAGCCCTGTTATCCATCCAATTAAAGATGAAAAAATTGAAATAAAATACGTTGAGATATCAGAGACCGGAGTTTTATCAAAAATGGTAAATTGCTTATCATAAAGAGCCGGAATCCAGAAAAATGCCCCAAAAGAAAGAGACAAAAGCAAAATTAAACCGATTTCTTTAAAAGAGAAAATTTTTCTATAAACAATATAGATTAAAATAATTGGTAAAAATAATACAGCCAAACTGTTGTGAGACAAAATAAGAAGAGCAATGGAAAGAGATGTGTAAATTAAGTTTTTTCTTTCTATTTGCCAAAGAGCAAGCGGTACAATAGCAAGTGCAAGTACTTCACCTATAGATCCTCTCTGATATACATCAAACATATGATATGGAAAAAGTACATATACAAAAGCACCAATAAATGCAGCTAACTTTCCAACAGATTTTCTGAGCCAAAAAAAAGTGAAAATACCTGAAAAAATAATACTCAAACCAAAAATTATTTTTACAGTATTTACAAAATTCATACCCAAAAGTTTTATAGGGAGTCCTATATACATAAAAAGAGGATATAAAAAGTCTGCAACCGGGTAACCGTATCCGTGATTTAGTCTAACAAGAAATCTCGGTGGAAATTGTCCTTGTCGAATCGCTTCATAAAATGCAGAAAATCTGATGACCATCCAGTTACCATCATCACTCAAAAAAAATCCAGAATGAATCAAAGGGAGTAATGACGGCAATATCAAAAGTCCCAATAAAATAAGAATAAAAATGGTTAATTTACTTCCCTTCAACTGCAACATAAGCAACTTCATCAACCGGGTATGAAACTATTTCTTGGTTAAGCGCAAAAGCAACGGGACGTCTTGGATAGACAAAGGATTTTATGGGTAATACATTTGCAGGAACTTCATTTGGTGTTGTTATAATAAGATCGCCTTTATGGAAATCGTCTACCCAATTTATATCTTTAAATTCATATTTACCTAAATTCCCAAATTGGGTTACCATACTAAACCCTTCTGCATCAGGTATCTCTCTTTTTTGCGTTTTTTGAAATTCTTCCGGGTTGAATTTACTAAAGAAAAGAAGCGATGTGTATATATACCCTGCCTTTTTATCAAAAATTATTTTGTCATATTTATTTCCATTTTCTTGAATAAAATTAGCTACAGCTTTATCTTCCAAACGCCAGTCCTTTGCATAAACAAGTGGGAAACGAATATAGTAAGAAACAAAATAATACAATATATTAAATACTATAAATATAAAAATTATTGCTCCTAAAGTAGTTTTTAGAGTTTTTTTAAGCTTTAAAACATAATCTATTACAACCATTAATCCATATGCAGAAAAAATTTCATAAGGGAGAATCAGAAAAAAACTCCTCGTTGCCTGAGGAACATCTCTTGTTAGTGATGCAACTAAAATTGTAAGAGC
>DASVCQ010000031.1:0-5071 GCA_036381535.1 Patescibacteria group bacterium
TATCAACTATTTCTTCAACAATTGGAATTTATTTATTTTATCTACTTGTTTTGGATTGGTATGACAAGAATATTGCATACAAAAGTTTGATTTTTCTTCTTGCTTTTCCAACAACATTTTTCTTTGGCCTAATATATTCTGAAGGGATATTCTTTATGTTAATAATGATCTTTTTTTATCTACTAAATAAAAAAAGTGTTTTTTTTGCATCTCTGACAAGCTTTTTTTTGCCTTTCACTCGTCTTATTGGAATATTTATTTTCATACCTTTTTTAAGTTGGTATATATTTGAATTTAAAAAAATGACACTTTATGATCAGGTAGATAAAATCGCTCAAAAACTTTTTGAAAAAAAAGCATTACTTATCCTTTCTCCGATAATAGGGCTGATTATGGTTTGCTTATTTTTTTATTTCTCAACAGGAAATATTTTTGCTCAATTTAGTGCACAAAAACAATTTGTTTCGCAGTATTCCGCCTTTTTGCTACTTAACCCATTTTTATTTGTTGGAGAATTTTTCAAATTTCCAATGGCGCTTCAGGGTTTTACGAATTCAATATTTGATAGAATATTCTTTGTTGGATTTATTGCTGTTTTATTTTTTATGCGAAGACGTGTGTCGGTAACGCTTTTTGTTTTTAGTGTAATTTTTGGAATTTTACCTGTTTTAACTGGGAGTTTTATGTCCTACACTAGATATGTGTCAATTGTATTTCCTATGTATATCGTTTTGGCAAAAATGACTGAGGAGAAAAGATATAATTTTCTTAATTTTCCTCTTTTATTTATTTTTACACTTTTTCAAACCTTTTTTATCGTAATGCATAGTCTCAATCATTGGATTGCCTAAGATATGACAATTTTTTTACTATTTTTAATAGGACTTTTTATTGGATCATTTTTAAATGTTGTTATTGATAGAATTCCCCAAAAAATAACAATAGTAAAAGGCAGATCCAGATGTGACAGTTGTCACCACGTGCTTATGTGGTATGATTTGATACCTGTCTTTTCCTATACTTATCTTCGTGGGAAGTGTAGATATTGCCATATCGCGCTTTCGCTCCAATATCCTGTGGTTGAAATTCTAACAGGCATTCTTTTTTCACTGTCCTACATATTATGGATTGCAAATTTGCAAATGAATTTATTAAGTTTTTTTATACTAATTGGCATTTTTGCTACATTTTTTGCTCTTTCTATCATGGACATAAAATATGGGATCTTATCAGATAAATTAATAATTTTTGCTACCTTTCTAACAATCATTTTTTATGCCATACAGCCGTACCTCTTTTTGCCACACCTTTTGGTTGGAATTAGTTGTTTTGTTTTATTATTTTTACTCTTTATATTAACTCGTGGGCGTGGGATAGGATTTGGAGATGTTAAATTGTCTTTTGTTATGGGTTTTTTTCTCGGATTTCCATCCATTGTTATTGCTTTTTATCTTGCTTTCTTGACAGGTGCAATTGTAGCCATCATACTGGTAATATCCAAGAGAAAAAAATTTATAGGAGGTACAATTGCATTTGGTCCTTTTTTACTTTTGGGTACATATCTGGCCTGGTATTTTGGTAATTATCTATGGACATTCATGCTTCTACTGCTAGGGATTGCATAAATAAAATTTTTAAGAGTCTACATTTATTTAAGTTTAATTCAAAAAATAGTGGATTTACTTTAATAGAACTTATTGTTGTTATTGTAATGTTTGGAGTACTTATTTTGGGACTAATTTTTGTCTTAAAGCCTGTGACTCAAATAAATAAAGGAAAAGATCTTCAAAGGCAACATGATATTGGACAAATAAAGTCTGCGCTTGATGCGTACTATAATGATACTGGTTGTTACCCAACCTCACTTACATTCGGATCCTCTTGGAAATCCGGGTCCACAACTTACATGACTAAGGTACCCCAAGATCCTGATTACGTCTCGGGGTCAACTTCTAATCTTTCATATGTTTACCAAACAGACGGATCTTCTTGCCCACAGTGGAATGTATTGTACGCAGGACTCAGAGGCCCAATCGGGAATTCTGTTGCCTGTCCGTTAAGCCAAAGAGCTGTATGTTTGCCTCAAGGGTTTAATGCATTCTACAATCTTTGTATGCCTTCTGGAAGTGTTGACTGTAGCGTCGTTGCCAGTTCAACTCTTGATACTGGAAATTCCGGAGGCGGATCTGGCGGAAGTGGCGGCAATGGGAACTCGAGCCCAACGGCAACTCCTACTCCTTATGTCATTGTATGCCCTGGCGATAATTACTACGGCTGTACTGGAAATAATGCATGTAATAGTATCTATCCAAAGGAAGGTAAATGTGTTGGGTACGGTGGAAGTATTCAGTGCTATTGTGATTCTCTTTGTCGTGTAAATGGTATAAAGCAATGTGCCAATTAGAAATTAAGTTTTGCATATAAATTAAATAAAAAATGTTATATAAAAAATTTTATAAATCCAAATCCGGTTTTACTTTAATTGAGCTTATTGTAAGTATTGGTGTCTTGGCTATCTTAGCGGTCTTTGCCATAGCTGCTGTAAATCCAATTGATCAATTCAAAAAAGCCAGGGACTCACAAAGAAAATCTGACTTGGCTCAACTTCAAAGAGTCTTGGAGCAATATTATCAGGATTGGGGTCATTATCCACCAAATGATTCAAGCTATCATATAGAGGATGAAAAAACCAGCCCTGCAACAGTAGTTTCTTGGGGAGGGGCTTTGGGATGGAGTCCTTATATGGATCTTGTTCCAAATGACCCGTTAAGTAGTAGGACTTACAGATATTATTCAACAAATAGCGGTCAGACGTATTATTTATTTACCTCTCTTGAAAGAGGTCCCCTGGATCCGTCAACCTGTAAGGCAACTGATGTGCAGTGTAAGGCAAATCCCTCAAGCACATCCTGCAATTGTACAAATGCCTCAACAATTACTATTAGTACATACTGTGGGACAACTGCTCTTGAACCTTGTAATTATGGAGTAAGTAGCTCAAATACTACACCCTAATTGACTAGTGGGTTGTGTAGGATTTAATATAAAAATATGAAGATAAATAATAAAAATTTAGATAATAGACAACATGGTTTTACTCTTATTGAACTTCTCATAGTTATTGCGATAATCGGTATCTTAGCAACCTTACTTATGACTAATTTTATTGGAGTAAGACAAAGAGCAAGGGACGCACAAAGAAAATCTGACGTAAGACAAATGCAATCAGCCCTTGAGCTCTATCGTGCAGATAATGGCAGTTATCCTGCTGCGGTTGGATCAAACGGTCTATCAACAACATGCCCTACCCCCCAGGCCTTTGCAAATGGTGGCACAACATATATGGCGCAAGTTCCTTGTGATCCTTTGGGATCTAGTTATTATCACAGCGGCAATTATTTTTATAAGCAGGTGTCAAATGGATATGAGATTGGAGCATGCCTTGAAAATTCAGCTGATACTGATTATTATTCTGGAGCTTTTGACGGTTCGGATAGTTCTTGTTCTACGGGACATTACTACGTTAAGACTAACCCCTAACCATTGACCATTTGTTATTTAACATCTACGATAGAGTTATGCAGAAAATGAGAAATTTTATTATTTCCTGTTTTGGTCAGAAAAGTAATTTAGGTTTTACTCTTATAGAGCTTATGGTTGTTTTTTCGCTTATGACTATACTTTCAGGCGTTGGAATCGCGTCATTTGTCAACTACAGCAGAAGCCAGGCTGTTGACAACAGCTTAAAAGAATTGAGAACAACAATCTATACTGCCAGGTCTCGTGCCCTTTCCCAGCTAAAGACAGGTACTTGCGGTGCCACAGGGAGCAACTTGCAACTTATTGGTTATCAAGTTGTACTCTGCAGCGTTCCGGGTCATACTCACCCAAGCGGAATTGCCTGTAATGACAATAATAACGCATATGAGTTACAAATAGTTTGTGCAAATTCCGGTGGATCCGGTCAAACTTCTGAGACAACCCTTGCTAAGAAATTTCTTGATCCAAATATCACTTTTAGTAATACTTCAACAGCAACTTATTTTTTCTTTGCAACAATTACAGCAGCAGTTACAACAGACGCATCTTCCGGTAATAGCCCTAAAGCTATTGTAACGGGATATTCGCTAAATAAGTCAGTCAGTGTTTCACAGACTGGAGTTATACAATGATTTTTAACCAAAAAGGACAGACTTTAATTGAGGTTTTGGTAGGACTTTCCGCTGCAGTTGTGGTAATTGCAGCAATAACGGTTGCTGTTATTACTGCTCTTAACAATGCAGAATTTAGCCGTGACCAAAATTTGGCAACTCAGTATACACAGGAAGGAATGGAAATAATAAGAAATATGAGAGATTTGGATGTTGCATCCATTAATCAGACAAATTTACCTGATGGTACCTATTGTCTTGCAAAAGGTTGTAGCAGCCTAACGACAAATCCCTCAGATACTTCCTGTGGTCCCAAAACGAGCACTCATTGCACTCAGAATTTTAACAATTTTGTTAGGGAAATAACAATTTCTCATAACGATCCTTTTTGTACCAATAATGGTCCAACTTCAAGTGCTACTCCTACTCCGACTCCTGCAAGTGAAATAGGTACGATTAAAGTTACTGTAAATACCTACTGGGGAGACACTAAATGCTCGGATAGTTCTAATCCTTTCTGTCACTCTGTGTTACTTTCTTCATGTCTATCTGATTTTACAATTGTGCCAACACCATGAAAAAATTTTTAATTCTAAATTCTAAATCGCCAAAAAATAAAAGGCAAATACTTTCTGAGCAAGGATTTACTCTAGTTGAGATGCTTGCTGTTATTATAGTCTTTATTGTAATTGGAAGTATTATGGTTTCAATTTTAGTAACATCTCTCAGAACGTCCCACAAAACAGATGTACTAACTCAGGTTAGAGAAAACGGCAATTATGTAATGACGCAGGTATCAAAATCAATTAGAGATGCAAGAGGATTAATAAGTCCTTTTCCTTGTGTCACCTCAACAACAGTCAGTACTATTACCATTTTGACTGCAGATCAGGATGAAATAACGTATACCTGCACTTCAC
>DASVCQ010000032.1:0-17432 GCA_036381535.1 Patescibacteria group bacterium
GTGCAAAAAAGGTTGTTATGTCTGCGCCGGCAAAAGATGATACCCCGACATATGTCATTTCTGTAAACAGCGATAATTATCAAAATGAAGAAATAGTTAACAACGCTTCCTGTACCACTAATTGTATAACACCAGTTGCGAAAGTAATGACTGAAGTATTTGGTATTGAGAAGGCAATGATGACAACAATCCATGCTTATACATCAGATCAAGAGCTTCAAGACGGGGGACATAAGGATTATAGACGTGCCCGCGCTGCAGCACAAAATATTGTTCCAACATCAACAGGAGCAACTCAAGCTGCGGCAAAAGCATTGCCTGAGCTTGAAGGACTTTTTAACGGACTTTCTATAAGAGTGCCTGTACCTGTTGGGTCTTTATCTGATTTTACTTTTCTTCTTAAGAAAGATACAACAATTGAGGAAGTAAATAACGCTATAAAAGAAGCGTCAGAGGGTTGGGCAAAAGGATATCTTGCTTATACAGAAGACCCGATTGTTTCATCTGATGTGATTGGCTCATCTGTTTCATCAATTGCCGATTTATCTCTCACTCAAGTAGTAGGGGGGAATATGGTAAAAGTTGTTGCTTGGTATGACAATGAATGGGGATATGCCAATAGACTTGTTGAGTTGGTAAGCTTAGTAGGGAGTAAATGAAAAATGGGCAGCGTGCATATCAACGATGAAATTTCAGACCAAAAAACACGTGGAGTTTTGCTAATCCTCACGGGTCCGACAGGTGCCGGAAAAGATACAGTCTTCTCAAAATTAATGGAGAAAAATCCATCCATCGAGAAAATAATAACCACAGTAAGCCGTCCGAAAAGAGAATCAGAATCTGAAGGAAATCCTTATTACTTTATTGAAAGATCTGATTTTGAACAAAAAATTGCAGACGGGGCTTTTTTTGAATGGGTAGAATTTAGAGGGCATTTATATGGCACCCAAAAAGAAACTTTGGAAAAAGCTTTGGCAGTAGGCAATGATGTCATATGGCATATTGACGCAAAAGGCGTAAAAAATATCAAAGAAAAAGTAAAGGAAATGTTTCCAAGAAGCGTATTTGTTTTTTTGACTGCACCCAATGTTGACGTGCTAAAGCATAGAGTAGAAAATGATGAGCAGCATTTAGTGCATCATAGATGGAATGAGCCTTTGGTTGTTTGGGAAATGGAACAGTATGACGACTGTGACTATTTAGTAATAAATGAAGACGGTAATTTGGATAAAACCGTCGGTAAGGTTGAGGCAATTGTTGAGGCAAAGAGGCAAGAAATCTTCCACTAAATAATCAAACTCCAAACCAGTTTTTTTAAAACCAAAGTTTTAAGAGCTTTTTTCTTTTTCCCCTTGTCAAAAGTAGAGGAGTGTATTACTATACTTTTTGTATGTATAAACTTCTGATTTTTCTTCCTCTTCTTATTCTTCTTACTTTCCCTCAACTTCTATACGCACAGACTCCGTCCCCTACTGTTTCTCCGACACCAATTTCTGTTGATTACACGCTGCCATATCCTGGTCTTTTGCCAAATAATCCTTTATATATTCTAAAAGTTGTGAGAGATAAAATTGTTAGTTTTTTTATTACCAATCCTTCTAAAAGAGCCTCTTTTGATCTTTTGCAGGCAGATAAAAGATTAGAGGCAGCCTACCAACTTCAAAAAGAGGGATCAAAGTACGACGATTTGGTAATATCGACTCTTTCTAAAGGAGAAAATTATTTTGATGATTCAATAATCCAAATAAAATCTGCCACCTCAATGGGTGATGATACTGCTGGACAAATTCTGACAATGCATACTGCATCACTAAAACACATGCAAGTAATTACACAAATGATGCAAAACACAAGTCCACAAATGAAGAAGAATTTAGAGGATCAATTAGAGAGGGTAAATAATTTTGAAAAGGTGCTAAGTAATATTTCTCAAAAATAGGGTCTAAAGACGTAATAATGTTGAGTTTTTGTACTCAACTTTTTTTTGGAAATTCTTACAAAATCCCTTTTGAGGCTAAAATTAGAAGGAGACATAGATTGATACAGTTATTTCTAGTTGACGCCACCTATTTAGCGCATTATTATCGTTACAGACACTACATCTAGGGTCTAAAGAAAAAGGCAGTGATAAGGGTAAAAAGTTCTTTTAAATATATATGAAATGTCCTTACTGTGGCGATAGCCAGACAGAAGTTGTAGAAACACGAGATAATGAGGAGTTGGAGACTATTAGAAGAAGAAGGTCTTGCACTTCTTGTGGTAAAAGATTTACTACATACGAGAGAATAGAAAATGTTGACTTGTATGTAATTAAAAAAGATGGGAGACGTGAGCTTTTTAATCGCGATAAATTAAAAAGAGGGGTCCTAACATCGACTGAGAAGACAACAGTATCAGTAGACAATGTTGAAAAAATAATTACCGATATAGAAAGAGAATTAAGGGGAAGAGACAGCGTTGAGGTTAAGAGTAAGGAAATAGGAGAGATGGTGGCAAAACGTCTGAAAAAACTTGATAAGGTAGCATATATTCGCTTCTCAAGTGTTTTTAAACGCTTTGTAGATGTTGAAGATTTTGAAAAAGAAGTAAAAAGATTAATTAAGTAGGATTAATAGTTTGATAAAAATATGAATACACAAAAACAAACATTACAAAAAGATTTTGTCGGGACACTTAGGGAAAAAGTATTTTTGGATAGATACGCCCTAAAAGACAAAGACGGTAATTTGACCGAGACAACTCCTGAGGAGACTTGGAAAAGAGTAGCCTGGGGAATTGCCCAAAATGAGCTTCCCAAGAATAGAAAAATCTGGGAAGACAAATTCTACAATCTCATGAATGACTTCAAATTTGTGCCGGGAGGAAGAATTCTTTCAGGTGCAGGGACAGATTATCAAGTAACTTATTTTAATTGTTTTGTTATTCCTTCTCCAAAAGACTCAAGAGAGGGTATTTTGGATTCCTTAAAGCAGCTCGTTGAAATACAGTCCCGAAGCGGGGGCGTAGGCTTAAATTTGTCCTCTCTTCGGCCTCGGGGCGCACGAGTGAAGAAAGTTAATGGGACTTCCTCTGGCCCTGTTACCTGGGCTGGTCTTTTTTCCTATGCAACACACGATGTTGTGCAGCAAGGTGGGACAAGACGAGGAGCTACCATGCTTATGCTTTGGGACTGGCATCCTGATGTTGAGGAATTTATTACAGTAAAAGAGGACCTAAGTAAAATTAACGGAGCAAATCTATCTGTATGTATGTCTGATGCTTTTATGGAAGCAGTCAAGAAAGATACGGATTGGGATTTGGTATATCCTGATATTGATGATCCTGACTACGACAAAGTCTGGAACGGTGAAATAGACCAGTGGAGAAATTTGGGCAAGAAAGTAAAAGTATACAAGACAATAAAAGCAAGATATCTTTGGGATTTGATTTGTACTGCTGCATGGAGGAGTGCAGAGCCTGGACTGCACTTTATGGAGCGCTCTAATAAAAGAAGTAATACATATTATTTTGAAAGACTTGTTGCTACAAATCCTTGCGGTGAGCAGCCACTTGGACCTTGGGCAGTATGTAATTTGGGAGCGATGAATTTATCAGCCTATGTCAGGGATGCTGATTTGGCAAATGATAAGCCGGGTTGGTTTGACTACGAAGCATTTGGCAAAGATGTCAGGGTTGCCATGAGATTTTTGGATAATGTAATTGATAAGACGTATTATTTCTTCAAAGAAAATGAGGAAGTAGCAAAAGATATAAGACGTACAGGTCTTGGGATAATGGGGTTAGGCGACACTCTTATTAAAATGCATCTTCCATATGGGTCTGAGGAATCACTTCCTGTAATCAATAAAATTTTTGAGACCTTAAGAAACGAGGCATATGATGCATCAGCGGATATTGCAGGGGAGAAAGGTGCCTTTCCACATTTTGTAAAAGCAAAATACTTAAAAGGTTACCACATCCAAAATCTTCCTAAGAAAATTCAGCAAAAAATAGCTAAAAAGGGCATAAGAAATGCAGTACTGCTTACAATTGCCCCAACCGGTACAACTTCTCTTGTGTCAGGAGTGTCAAGTGGAGTAGAGCCTGTATATGAATTCTCTTTCTTAAGACGCTGGAGAGGTGGAGAAGATATGGTTTACCATCCACTCTTTGACCTTTGGAGAAAAACACATGAAGGACAGGAAAGACCAAATTACTTTGTCTCGGCAAATGATTTGACTCCTTTAGAGCATGTTAAAGTACAGGCAGTTGCACAGGAATACATTGACTCATCTATTTCAAAGACAGTTAATGCTCCAAATTCTCATACAGTTGAGGATGTTAAAAATCTTTATATGTCTGCATATGACTACGGACTGAAGGGTGTTACATATATGAGAGATGGAAGTAGACAGGGAGTACTTGAGAGAGTGGATACCAAGGAAGAAAAGAAGGAAGAAGTTATGCCAGCGGTACAGACCCCACTTCCTATCATGCCGACAATTGTCAGGCCTTCCAAAGTTGATGGGTCGACTTACCAGACTGAGACGCCAATGGGAGACACTTTCATTACAATTAACCATATTGAAGACGGTCAGCCTTTTGAAGTCTTTATAACTATCGGTAAAACAGGCTCGGATGTTGCAGCAATGGCAGATGCACTGGGCAGAATGATTTCTCTCAACCTAAGACTTAACGGATCCCTTCCTCCAAGAGAAAGAGTCAGGCAAATTGTTGCCCAGCTAACAGGAATAGGTGGATCAAAGAGTATTGGTTTTGGTCCAAATAGGGTAAGAAGTCTTCCTGATGCAATCGCAAAAATTTTGGCACAGCACTTCTCATTTGCAGTCAACGGAAAAGTAGCAGATAAGGCAGTTATTGAAAAAGTCTTATCAGACGGTGTTGTCCCGGGAGCAGTTGCTGAAACTCATGTTGTACATGATGAAGAAGAGGCAGTTGAGCAGGTTTCTCCAACTCTTGGGCAGCAGGCAATTTTTGCAGACAGCAAATCCGTAAATACAACACTTTATGATATTTGTCCGGAGTGCGGAGTATCAGCCTTTGCCTATCAGGAAGGATGCAAGAAATGCTTCAACTGTGGACATAGTGAATGTTAATTCAAAAGGCAAAATTAAAAAGTCAAAAGTTGTGGATAGTAAAAATTAAGAATTGGTGAGATATGGGTAAGCGAGGTTAAATACCTTCACAGTGCCGCTACCGTAAAGTCGGAAAACCTATTTCACTTTCAGTCTTTCGAGCAAAAGGAGTAGTCACGTTGTTTCCTTCTCGAGAGAGAAGGATTTTTTTTATGCCTTTTTAAACAGACTTGGAAGCTGTAAAACACGTCTAGAAATAACTTATGAGCAAAATATATACAAAGACTGGGGACAGAGGGCAAACGTCTCTTTTTGACGGCACCAGAGTCCCCAAAAACAACATTCGCGTTGAGACTTACGGAACAATAGATGAGCTAAATTCTGTAATTGGGGTAGTCATTTCCGAAATTCAAAATTTAAAAGTCAAAACTCAAAAGCATGAGTTAAGAATTAAAAAAGAACTAATTAATATCCAAAAGGACTTATTTGAGATAGGCTCCTCTCTGGCAAATCCAAAAGCAAAGTTTAAAATTCAAGACACAAAATATTTTGAGAGCAGAATAGAAAGTTTTGAAAAGCTTATTGACCAAATGACCGCCAAACTTCCTATTCTAACCAATTTTATTCTGCCTGGGGGAGGGAAATCTGGTGCATCTCTTCATGTTGCAAGATCCGTTGTAAGAAGGGTTGAGAGAAGAATTATCGAATTGTCTCAAAATGAGGAAGTAGACGGCATAATTGTTAAATATTTCAATAGGCTATCAGATCTTTTCTTTACCATGAGCAGATTTATGAATTTTAAGGAAAAGAAAAAAGAAGTTATTTGGAAGAAAAGGTAGAAATATGGAAAATAGACAAAGACCACAATTGCCAAATTTACCTAACACATTTGATATAAGGCTTAGACTTGAAAATCCGCCAGAGAAAAGACAAATCCCAGGAGCATTTTTTGGCATGATAATGATGGGAGTTGTTGAGCCAAGACCTTTTTTCCCCTCAAAAGAAGAAGCATCTAAGTACTTGGAAGACAGGATTACTCAAAGAAGAAAAGATTTTATTAAAGAATATAAAGAAGGGATGCACGGGGGATACGTACTTACTTACGAGCCGGCACTTGATAGGGAAGTCTATAAAGAATTACGAAGGCATAAAGATATTCATCCGCAGGCATATCAAGACAGTTTGCAAGGACTTAGATATTACACAAAAGATCAGGTACATACATTTATTGGGGAAAGGCTAAATGTTGGGTTAAGTAAATTCAGTTACGATCTTAAATTTGGTGAGAGTGGGAAAGGAGTAATGCATGGACAAGGAATGGAGGAACCTCTAATTCAAATGATTGAGAGGGGAAGAGATTGTAGGGACGAATTGGTTGAAAGCATTGATTTGCCGCGCCAGACTGCAGAAATTACTCAATTTGAAAAAATACAAGAAGTTTTGGGAAATCCTGAGGCAGAAATTGGGACTACAGTTGTCTCTTTTTCTCCACCTGGCAGGGAAGGCTCGGCCTATGGACACAATTTTTATGATGTATTTATTTTAAAGGAGAAGGATATCCCATCAAATTTGGGGGAGGTAAAAAAGGAAAAATATATTGAGGCAAGAAGGTATGCCTCAGGTCTTTCTATAAGAGAGTCTTTGGAAAAGGCAGAAGAGCTAAATCCTGGCTTTAAATCAGAGTTTAAAAAAGAGGAAGAAAATCTTGACGCTTTTCTTATTTCCCGTCCGGTTGTTTTGAGGCCAGAAAGTAAGTTTTTTAATGATCCTGAGAAAATACATCAGGATTTGCAAAAGGGTGAGAAAGCAATGTCTTATGAAAAATTTCAAAGAGACATTATTCAGGATGAGACTTTCTCACAAATGGTTGATTTTTATATTCAGACTTTAGAGGAAACTCCTGAGGATAAAAGAATTCTTGATACAACCCTTAATGCAATCATGAATAGGGCAGATGAATTGGCAGGACTTTCTGCTCTGACTTTGCCTACTCAAAGAAGAGATTATCCTGACAGGGGGCCTGTTATGCCTCTTCCAATACTTTCCCAAATTAACCAATATGCAGCGCGAGATGTCAGAGAGACATCAACCGGCTGTGGCCTTTCAGGCAGTGTGGGTGGGGAAGATAGCTCTTCTGCAGGCTACGGAGCAAATAGACTGCCTTCTAATATGTCTAAGAAAAAGTCTACAGATGTTGCATCAGGTGAGGACAAATACGGCTCGCGCACTTTTGAATGTCCTGAGTGCCATGAAACAAATTACAGACCTTACAATGAGCTGCTTCCTTCGTGTCAATATTGCGGGACAACCAAAGTAGCATGTTAGAAAAGTATTTAGTATCTAGTATTTGGTATTTAGTATGAATATGGAAAAGGATTGTATTGATTGTTACAAAATAAAATGCAAGGGATGTGGGTGGGAGCCAAATGATGAGGAATTAATTAAAGTTCGAAAAGGAATAATTAAAGTATGTCCTGACTGCGGGTGGTCTCCTTCTGCTTAACTAAGCCTTCTAACTTTCTTATTTATTGCTCTGGTTGATCTTATTATTGCGTTTTCAGCAAAATTTATAATTGGCCAGGAGACAGGAGAAATATGGAAAGAAGCTACTTTAGGAATATAAAAGAGAGCGTCAAGCCATATAGCAGGGACTAATGCTCTATGATTGTCCTTTGTAGGTCCAGATGTGTTTTGGTGATCTGTTATTACTTGAGAAAGTGCTGGTGCTAGCTGTTGAGCAAAAAAACCACCTAAATAAGTAGCCAAAAATGCATTGATACCTTTTTCCGGAGTCCCTAGATATTTCTCTTTATGTGCCTCGTATGGGACAGTCACTCCAGCGGTATCCCCCAAGACAAGTTTGACGCCCTTAAGAAAAGATTTAATTTCTGCCATAGAAAGAAGCATACGCTTTAAGGTATAAAATGTCAACCCATAGTTTGAATACTTTCAAAAAGCTATAGATTAAATTTTTTACGGCGCATGAACTAAAGACACATTAACCTTCACGTGGAGATCCTCTATCTTATAGAGGTCTTTTTTCTTCTTTTTGGCGGAGCCTTTTTAAACCTTCTCTACCCCAAACACTACTAGGGTATCTCCCTAATTTAACATCTTCTCTATCTCCAAGCCTTCTGCCATTAAAACTAACAGCACGTCCACTCTTCATTGCCCAAATTGGTTCATCAGGAAGCTCACCTGGCTGCTGGGGAAGATCTATACTGCCAAATATTTCTAGAAATCTTAAATCATTTTTATCAACGGCCATAGGGAGATTATATACAAAAATTATTTGCAGTCAATATTCACAATTCACCTAGTTATTTATAGTTTTTTCTTGCAACTCTAATTGAATCTATTGCATCAGAGAGTACATCAGATACACCTTTTAATGTTTGACCTACAGTCAAATCATATCTTGCAATTGTTTGCTCTATTTTTGGTGATTTTTCAATCACACTTATTCTCCTAGGGTAGCTTTTGGGTATTCCACGAATTACAATAAGCCTTCTTGTAATTAAAGACTCGTTGGTGATTTCATGTCGGGCGGCAAAAGCCCAGTCCGCATCAGTTACTTGTATTGGTCGTGTTTTTTCTTCCTCAATCATAATTTCCTAGGAAAGTTTTATATTATTATATACACAAAAAAGGTTTTGGGTATTGATGAGGATTGTATATTAACCTAATGCGGATTTAATTGCTGCTCTTCTTGCACCGCCTTTGAAAAAAACATTTTTTCTCTTTGGAAGCTCTTCGCCTGTTGTTCTTAGGACCATTTCGTCTTCAACAGCATCAAGTCTAACTTTTGGATCTACAGTAGGATTTCCAAGTAGAAGCTGGAAGATGGTACCCGCGATGCCTGTAGCTCCTATTCCGTTAAGTAGGTTTTTTGTGACAATCCCTGTACCCAAACCAAGTAACAGGGTTATTATAAAGGCTGTCTCAGATACTATAGCATTTCGCCTGTATTTATTTCTGAACTCTGAAAGATCATTCATTGTAAATTTTTCCGGATCTTTCAAATCTTCTTTTTCCTTGGGAAAACGTAATTTTTTCTCTACAGGATTCATAATAGGGTGTATTATATGACGTCTTATAGCAATAGTCAAGATTGTAGAGATTTACTTAAAAGGTTAGTTTGATTCTCTTTCGTTCTCCGTACTACGGAAGGACTCCTCTTCGCTTCGTTGTCTATTATGAAGCCAGGTGGTATCATTAAGTAACTATGGATCCTGCAAAACCAAATGTTTCGAGTGCCCAAAATTCAAACCCATCGGTATCTGATGCAAATGTTGTCCAGCCAATAAATGCTCAAGTTGTTAGCGGTGGGGCAAAAGAGCACTCTCCTATTGTCTCTACACCTCCTCAAGAATTTATTACCCCTTCAACTCCTGAAGTACAAATTCCCCAGGAATTAAAAGAGCATATGGAAAAAAGTCCAACCCCAAATATTCCCCAAGACGCTGGCGCATCTGGCGTAAAACTCGAAAAAGAGGAGACACCTGTAATTATTTCAGAGGATGAGTCGCTAAATCTTAATACTCCGCCCTCGACTTTGGCAGGAATAAAACAAACAAAAAGTATTAAAGATGCAGTGAGATGGTTTGCTGAGCTTATTGGTCTTGCCCAGAAGAAAAGAGATTATGAAATTGCACATCCAACGGATATGGCCCAACAATTTACGGAAAAACAAACAGAGAAAAAGGAGGATGCAGCATGATAGATCCAAGCCTTCTTACCTCCGAGGGACTTTCTAATTTAGGTTTTAATCTCGTTATCACTCTTCTAATTCTCGGAATTTTAGGGGCAATATTTTACTTTGGTGGATATGCATTATTCCTTTGGTATAAATGGCGCGAGCGTGAAAAGGCATCTTTGGACTCAATTCTTCTTCAGGTTGCACTTCCTCGGGACAATGAAATAAAAATAGATGCAGCCGAACAGCTTTTTTCAGGCTTTGCGTCCCTTCGAAAAAGCGGTAGATTTGCTAATTTTCATCCTCAGCCTTTTTTGTCTTTTGAAATAGTGGGTAAGCCCGGGGATATAAGGTACTACATTTATGTTCCTAAAAAACTTCGGGATTTGGTTGAGAAGCAAATAAATGGAGCCTATCCTGATGCAGATATAAATGTTGTTGATGAAAATGATGTAAAACAAAAAGGAGTAATTGGTAATGAATATAATATTTTTTCAGAAGACGGAAAGGTAGCATTTGCTTCATGGAGACCTAAAAGCCCTGCTTATAAGCCTTTGAAAATTTACAAAGATATGGCGGTTGATGGAATGAGTATGCTCACTTCAACTCTTGCTAAAATGCAACCAGGAGAGGGAGCTGCCATACAATTTCTTATTTCACCATCCGATGGAAAATGGAAAAAATTAGGAAGGTCACATATTGCCTCAGTTAAAAAGAAAGAATCCAATCCAGAAAAAGCAAGTTATTCAACAGACCCAAAAGAGTTGGAGGGAATTGATAACAAAATAGGCAAACCAGGATTTGATGTAGTCATTCGGGCTGTTGTTTGCTCTTCAACTTCAGAATCTGCTAAATCACACTTAGACAATATAGGAAGCGCATTTGCGATGTTTGGAGGAGCAAATTCACTAACAAAAAACAAACATAGATTTAAAGGGCTTTTTATGAGGGATTTTATTTACAGGTACTGGCCTATGTATAAGAATACGGGAATAATGACTTCTGAGGAATTAGCAACGATTTATCACTATCCCAATAAGCAGGTTACAACTCCCGGTATTTTTTGGCTAACCAGCAAGCGTGCTCCTGCCCCGACTCAAATACCAACAGAAGGACTATACATAGGCAAAAGTACTTTTAGAGGTCTCTCAAGGCCTGTTTATATGCTTGAGGAAGACCGTGCAAGACATATGTATATTATCGGAAAAACAGGTACCGGAAAATCCCAATTCCTAAAACAGATGATTGTACAGGATGTTGAAAATGGAGAAGGAATTTGTGTTATAGATCCTCACGGGGACTTGATTGAGGAAATTTTGCTTCGTGTACCGCCAAGTCGCGCTGAGGATGTAATTGTCTTTGATCCTTCAGATACGCAGCGACCGATGGGAATAAATATTATGGAGGCATACACTGAGGAGCAAAAGCATTATATGGTGTCTAGTATCATTGGCTTGTTTTACAAATTATACGATCCTAACAAAACAGGTATTGTAGGTCCACGCTTAGAGCACGGAATAAGAAATGCCATGCTTACAGTTATGGCTGAGCCCGGAAATACATTTATTGAAGTTCAGCGCGCTCTCACTGACACTGCTTTTGTCCAGGAGTTATTACCAAAAGTTACAGATCCTATTATTAAGCGTTACTGGACAGACCAGATTGCACAGACTAATGACTTTCACAAGTCTGAAGTTTTGGACTATATCGTCTCTAAATTCGGACGTTTTGTTACCAACAAATTAATGCGTAATATTATTGGTCAATCAAAATCTGCTTTTGATTTTAGAAAAGTAATGGATGAGAAAAAAATACTTCTTGTTAATTTGTCCAAAGGAAAAGTAGGGGAGGAGAATTCTCAATTTTTGGGTCTTATTTTGGTGCCCAAACTTCTAACGGCTGCAATGAGTAGACAGGATATACCATATGAGCAAAGACAGAATTTTTATCTTTATGTTGACGAGTTTCAGAATTTTGCCACACCTGACTTTGCGGCCATTTTGTCTGAGGCCAGAAAATATAAATTAAATCTTATTGTTGCAAATCAGTTTACGGGTCAGATGGAAGATGAGGTTAAGAATGCTATTTTTGGAAATGTCGGTACCATTGCCTCATTCAGAGTTGGTGTCCAGGATGCAAATTTTCTGCAGCATGAATTCCAGCCTACGTTTAATGAGGCAGACTTAATTAATGTAGACAGATTTAATGCCTATTTCAGAACAGTTGTGCACGGAGAGCCTGTCTCATCCTTCTCAATTGATGTTACAAAAGATATGGCCAAAGAAAAAGCTTTGGACAATACACGGGTTGCTGAATTAATAAAAGAGCTTTCAAGGCTAAAATATGCAAAAGATGTACACCAGGTCGAAGCAGAAATTGCCACAAGAGCAAAGTTATAGTATACTGCTTACTTATTATGGGATTTATTGAAGGAGATCGTTTGCCACAAGTTAGCCGTTGGATCTTTATTACAGGAAGCAGAAAAAATACTCCTGAATCTCTTAAAATTGTGCGCCAAAGTGTCGCAAATATCATGAAAGATGGAGGGGCTATTGTTGTTGGGGCAGGGGACGGTGCGGATGTTGCAGCTATAAAAGAAGCACTTATTCATGATCCCAAAGGTGATAGACTTAAAGTTTTTTTAGTATCAGATATGCCCTCATATAGAGCATCAAGAGTTAATAAATTGTCAGACCCCAATACTCCTGTTGAGCAGATAACTTCAATTTATGAATTAATTGAAACTTTAGATAGAGTTGCTCAGCTTAAAGATACAGTTCAGGTCACTAAAAGGGTGCCCGATGAGGGGGAAGATCCAACAGTAAAGTATGACACCCTAAATGTTGAAATGGTGAATTATGTATTAGCTAATCCTGGTTTGGAAAAACCAATTACTTTATTTTTTAGATATGGTTCTGCTCGAGGAACAAATGCAGCAATAGAAAGTGCATCAAGGCAATTGGACGGTAGAGTTTTTGATGGCCTTGATCCAAAACAAAACCCCTATTATCCTCAATGATTAAGTAACCATTTGTTTTAGGTGGTCACTTTTTGATAAAATGCATTCACGCGCCCGTAGCTCAGTGGTAGAGCAGATGTCTTATACACATCGTGTCGTAGGTCCGAATCCTGCCGGGCGCACTCAAAATTAGCTTATTGTAGACCTGCGTTCACTGGCATTCTCCTCGTTTTGCATCTCTTTCATGACTGTTTGAAGCAAAAGCCTAACTGCCGGAAAAAATTCGGAAGCCTCCAAAATATCAAAATATTCACTTTCCGTATGCACATTTTCCATAGACGGACCCAGTGATACCATTCCAAAGTCATCAGGCATCCCTTCTCCCAAAATCTCCTTTATTTTTTCATATATTGTATGTGATTCAAGCCCTGCATGAATTACATTTACTTCCAAATCACGACCCGTTGCTTCTTTATGTGTACTTTTAACAGTCTCAAGGAGTGGGCTTGAAAAATCAGGTTCCCAAACATTAAATGCTTTGCCTGCCGGGACAATCTCTGCATTATGGGAGGCTCCAATTTCTGAAAGCTTGCTTATTATATTATCAAGGCTCCCAACAGATGAGCTTCTCGCAAAATTCACAAAAAATACATTGTTGTCATTTGTTGTTATTATCCCGAAGTTACTGGACGTTTTGACAATATTATATTTGTCATCTACCTCAATTACTCCGCTTGGCAAATCTTTTATTAAAGACAGAAGATTGTCTGATGAGTTTTGTGTCATCGGTTGAGTATTTGTTTGGACATCACTTACTGTAAATAAAGGCTCTTCTGGCTGAAGTTTATTTTTCTTTTTTTGCTTTTCTTTTACCAATGGACTATTTTCAAGACTACTTTTTGTTATTATGTCTTCATCTGAAATCTCTTTTTGTAACTCTTCTACTATTTTTTCTAAATCTGCTTTTTGCTCTTTGGGGATTGAGACTATAGCAGATGCTCTTTGGGGGATAGAAGAGTCCATTGTACCGCCTGACAGACTAACAAGCCCTAAATCAACTACACCGGACAATTTCTCAATGACTCCTGCCAGAGTTTTTATGGCATTTAGCCTTTGAAAATGAATATCTGCACCAGAATGTCCTCCTAAAAGTCCGCCTAAATCAATACGAAGAGTTAGCTTGCCCAAAGCATCTTCTCGCTCTATAGGAAGCCTTAGATTAAGATTTTTTCCTCCTGCTGCTCCTACTATTGCTTCATGGCTATCTTCATTATCTAAATTAAACAAATATTTGTACCCAGTCAGAAGCTCCTTGGGGAAAGAAAAACCCATTGCACCGATAAGTCCATCTTCCTCGCCAGTCGTAAATAGCAGACCAATTTTGCCGTGTGGAATATCGCTATTTAATATTTCATCAGCCAAAATAACTTCTGCTGCAACACCCAGCCTGTCATCTGCCCCGAGTGTTGTTCCTTGAGTTGCAATTCTTGTTTGGCCTTTATCAAATACTGGAAAAACAGGATTTATTTCTGGACTGATATCCGGATTTTGCTCTTTGGTTGGGTTGCAATTTATATCCATATGGGATTGTAGAAGGATCCCCGGCTTATCTTCATATCCTGGAGTCGCTGCAATTGTTACTAAAAGATTGCCTGCGTTATCTACGGCTCTTGTCATTTGTTCGGCTTTGGGATGCATAGTAGACCAATTTTCTAGATTTTCTCTTGTATCTTTCTCTCCACCTGATGGAGAAACAATCGGCAAAAGTTCGGTAAGAAAAAATCCAAACATTCTTTTTGCCCCAGGGTCCATATCCGGATATTTTTTCTCAATAGTTGAGATCATATCTGAAAGATATGCTTTTTTCTCTTCTGGACTAGATGATAAATAAGTCCTTACATCCATTATTTGCCTGGGCTTTATTGTTTCAGTTGGAATATTCATTTTTGTGATTTTACTCCTTTTGTTATATCCTGTCAAAAAGCCTTAAAAAGATTATATCAAAGTTAGGGATTTAAAAGGTTTAAAAGTAGGGGAAATAGAACCTTAGAGCTCTGTTAAATGAGTATTTTCTTTTGCACGCTCAGGGACATATTCTAAGTATCTCTCAGTTGTTGAAAGTCTCTTATGACCGACAATCTTCGATAAAAGCACCAATGATACGCCGTGTTTTAGGTGATGGGCAATAAAAGTATGGCGAAGGTCATTTACCTTTGCTCCTTTAATTTCTGCAAGCCTGAAGTATCTCTCAACTGCTGTACGAATATTTCTAATAAGGAATGGTCTGCCTGATTTGGTAATAAAGATTTTTTGTTCTGCTACTTGAGGTCGTCCTTTTACATATCTATCAAGTGCGTCTTTTGCTGATTTATTAAGTGGGACAATTCTTTCTTCATGCTTTTCAAAAGGTCTTATTTTTAGTCCTTCAGGCACCATGTCATCGAGTTTTAGCTCTGCTAATTCGCCGATTCTGATTCCTGTTTGGAGCAAAAGCTCAATAACAGCAAACATTCTAGCATCATGTCTTGATGCATCTCTTAATGCTCTGTATTCGGTTGGAGTGAGAATTCTTGGTGCTGCAAGTTGATATTGTGGGTGTGCAACTTGAAGGGAAGGATCCTCAGTGACTAAAGACTTAGACTTTAGGAATCTGTAAAAAGTGCGGATAGAATTAATCTTTCTTGAAAGTGATTTTGGAGTGTATCCTGCTGCAGAGAGTTTGGCTAGGAAAGCCTCAATGTCCTCTTTTGTAATTGCTGAGACATTATTTTTTTCACCATCTTTAAGATGACTTGCGAGCTGATCTATGTCTTTTGTATATGCTACAATAGTAGCATTAGATCTACTCTTATCTTTTAGAAATTCAGTAAATTGTTGTTGAGCAGCACTAAGCGTCACAGAATCCATATGTGTAACCTATAATATCACAAGAATTTGTATTAGTCAATGAAGAGAATCGTTTTTCTTACAATATGTTTTATACTTCTTATAGTTATTGCGAATTTGTCAAAATCTATATATGAGCTTTATCATAAAAAAGATGTCTTAGTGTCTACTCAAGAGAAGCTAACTAATGTAGCCAGTGAAAATCAAAAATTAAGACAACAACTCACTCAAGTACAAAGCCCGGGGTTTGTGGAAGAAGAAGCGCGTAATAAGCTTTTTTTAGCAAAGCCTGGGGAGAGTACAGTTATACTTCCGTCTCCAACGCCTGAGATTCAAGCAAAAATTTCAACAACGCTCCCTAATTGGCAGCAGTGGTGGCAGGTATTTTTTGACTGATTTTAAATTAAAATGACAAAGGGAATAGATGCTGATATAATGACAATCTAATCGTATGTTTATAACTATCATCAATGACTGTCGAGACGGCAACGCAATGGGGAGGCAAAGCACACGCCTTGCCACTTTTTTCCCTGGTGTAACTATTAATGAAGTTGGCATTTCTAACTATACTGAGATAGAGGCAGCAGGTAATCTTATAGATATGCTTGATAGCTCGGGTGGGGAGGAAGGAATAATTTTAGTTAATGCAGCCCCTAGGCATAAGAAACAATGGCCAAACGGGACTCCTTTTGGGTATTTTTGGTATAAAAAGACACTTATTATAACTACGGTAGATGGATATACACTTTCTTTGGTAAAAAAACTTGGACTTATTGAAAGCCTTCAGTTAACAGAAGTCCCGACAGTTATTGAGGCAATGATTGAAAAAGGTTTGCTAGATGTAAGCCTTAGGGAAAGAATCGTCAAAACCCAATTTAGAAGCTATGAATATGTCCCAAGGCTTGCCAAATGGATATGGGACAAAGTGGAAGTACCGTCAACTACTTATTCTATGTCAGAAGTACCTGACGCGCCGGCAATGGTTTGGTGGGTAGACAATTTCTCAGACGTAAAAACAACAATGTTACCTGAGGATATTGGTCATGAAGAAGGCAGAGTCATTAAGACAAAAGTAGGGGAGATAGCCTGCTTTAATCGGATGAAAGATGTTCCTGTTGGGACTGCCGGTATTACGATTGGCTCATCTGGCATTGGAGACAAGAGATTTTTGGAAATAATTGTCTTAGGAGGCCGTGGTGGAGACTTTTTCAATTTAAAACCTGGGGATGAGATACTCTAGAAATTAGGATTTGAAGGTGCGTTTTGGTTGTATTCTATGTATTAGCCGGAGCCCATCTTCGAATTACTTTTGGTTGATGAACAATGCTTGGTCCAGATGTGCGAATTATATTGGTTTTTGCTGGTCCAGTCATTCTAATTATCTTGACATTAGGAGAATAAGGAACTGGAGTTGATGTTCGGATGGGTTTTGGAGCATCAGATGATTTGGGTTGTTGAACCTGTGGCGTAACAGGAAGGGCGGTTGGTTTCCATACATCTTTAACATCGGTACCTAATTTGATCGTATCTCTTTGTTTCCCTAACTCAAGTACAGCATATTTAGGATCTGTTTCTCTAAATTTGTAAGCGCTATCTGGACTTCCTGCAGTACTATTGCCGCCTGTTGAATGGATAGTTTGTAAATGACCATTAAAGGTATTAGGCCCTCCAGCTACATCATCTGATGTTTGGTGGCCTCGGATCATTATTTTTCCGCCAATCCCAACCATAAAATTGTTAAATGCTGATTCATCATAGGTAAATAATCCAGCTAAAATAGCATCGATTGTATAGGGACTTCCCGCTCTTGCCATAT
>DASVCQ010000033.1:0-10677 GCA_036381535.1 Patescibacteria group bacterium
ATACCAGTTATGCAGCCTTGAGGGTCTTTAAGAAGTCTTCATTTGAAGAAGTCTTGGATAATTGCTCAATAAATCTCTCTGTCCTGTCATCCTCGCCTAGCATATCAAGCATTCTGTGAAGTGTAACCAATTTTTGATATGTATCAGGTGAAAGAATTCTCTGCTCTTCACGAGTACCAGACCTTGCAACATCAATTGCCGGGAAAACACGCCTTTCAGCCAGAGATCTAACCAAGTGAAGCTCCATATTCCCTGTTCCCTTAAATTCTTCGTATATCAAATCGTCCATTCTACTTCCTGTCTCAACCAAAGCTGTTGCAATAATTGTTAGAGAGCCTCCCTCTTGGCAATTTCTGGCAGCGCCAAAAAATTTCTTTGCCGGCCAAAGTGCTGCAGGATCAAATCCTCCGGATAAAGTTCTACCGGATGGTGCTACTGCCAAATTATATGCACGAGCAAGCCTTGTAACTGAATCCATAAGAATAATAACATCCTTGCCCATTTCAACGAGTCTTTTTGCCCTCTCAAGAGCAATTTCAGCAACTCTTGTCTGATGCTCAGGTGCCTCATCAAAATTTGAAGCAATAACTTCACCCTTAACAGACATAGTTATATCTGTTACTTCCTCTGGTCTTTCCCCAATTAATGCTGCCATAAGGTGAACGTCTGGAAAATTTTTGGAAATTCCAGCTGCAATTTCTTTAAGAATGGTTGTTTTCCCTGCTTTTGGAGGACTAACAATAAGTCCGCGTTGTCCAAATCCGATTGGCGCAACAAGGTCTATAAGTCTAGTGGAAAGTGGAGTCTTGTCTGTTGCCAAAACAACTTGCTTATTTGGGTAAATAGGCATCAGATCATCAAACCAAGGTCTTTTTCCAATTTGCTCGGCTGTCTGGCCGTTTACTTTTTCTACTTTAAGAAGACCGTAATATCTCTCGTTATCTTTAGGAGGTCTGGCAACTCCAGATACTTTATCCCCTGCTCGAAGCAAAAAGCGACGAATTTGGGATTGAGAAATATATACATCTCTATTGCTTGGAATAAATTTAGGTCTTAAAAAGCCGTGTCCTTCAGGCTGAACATCCAAAATACCCTCAACTTCTTCTGTTGGGCCCTGCATTGCCATAGCAGCAGGTGTTGTTAGACCACCGTTGTCTTGAGGCTGAATTGGGCGTGGACTGTGTCCATGCACAAAAGGCTTAACCGGCATTATTTTCGGCTCCACTGGAGCTTTTTCTTCAGTTTTTTGAGGCTCACCGTCGCTTGCGGGCGGTTCTCCAACAAAATCACTGGGTAAATGAACTTTTTTTGTGTAAGGCATATTATAAGAATTTAGAATCTAGAATTAAGAACCATGTAATGGAAAACAATGTGCTATCGAGAAGAATCGAAATGCAACTGTTTGCATTATAAAGTGATAGTCTTGCCTTTGTCAAGAGGAAATCTTGGAACTTATACCATCGAAGTAGGTAAGCAATTATTCTATGTCATGCTAAACTCGCCGCTACTTTGTAGCTAGTACTTCTAGGATATTTCAGCATCTCAGTCAAACCCAAGAAGATCCCGAAACACTCGACTCAGTACTTGCTTCCCCGAAGCGGCGCAGTTCGGGATGACAATACCTATTATCAAGGGATAAATGCCGAAATCTTGAATTCAGTATCATTGACATTATTTATTACTATAGGTATAATTCCCCCTATGACACTTTCAGATCTTCTCAAAAGATACCCTCCAATGAATATGGAGGAAATACTAATAGAACTCCACGAGGGAAAAATTCCCGGAGTCCCTGAGCATCTTCAAAGGCACAACCAGCCAGACGCTTTATATGAAGTATATAATATTAGAGATAGAGTAGCCGAAGTATCGGGTAGGATAAGAATCGCTCATTATGATCCAACTCAATTCAATCCCCACTTAATTGACGGTGAAGAAAGCTTTCATGTAAAAGCAACCCAAGATAAAGATCCAAATCATCAACAGCAGCTGACAGTTACCCATGAAGGAAGAAGACCCAGGCCATCTGATTTTGGCCGATAACAATTGTTACTTTTCATAAGATTACCCTTAACATTTGACAAAAACCTGACACTTTGGTACACTTTTTTTCATTGAATAGATACTACCTAGCTACATTTTCTGCCTAGTTGAGAATTTCTCGTACCCTGTCCATTTTATGAAAGTACAAAATCAAAAACCGTTAGTGTCTGTGTTACTTCCAGTATTCAATATTGGACATTTTTTGCCGACGTGTCTTGATAGTCTTTTGTCCCAAAATTATGAGGATATAGAGATTATTGCTGTAGATGATTTGTCACGGGATGATTCTCTCAAAATTCTTAGACTCTATAAAAAAACGGATAAAAGACTCAAAGTCTATGCAAACGTAAAGCACTACGGTAAAGGAATCACCCTTAATCGCGCTGTCAAAAAAGCCAAAGGCAAATTTATCGCTTTGATGGATGGAAAAGACATAGTCTACAAAGAAAGATTTACCAAACAAGTCAAATTTTTAATTGAGAATGAAAAAGTAGTTGCTGTTGGAACTCAATGCAATCTCATAGATCCAAATAGTAAGAAATTAGGCAGGACCAGCTTCCCTCAGGAATATGATGCTCTATATCATAAGCCTCTTCACACAGTCTCTATAAATTTTGAATCTGTCATGATAAATAGACATCTTTTGCCAAAAGACCTCATTAAATTCAATATCAATGAAAAAACAATGCTTTATTCAGATTTGCTCATAAAACTTATCCAATATGGAAAAATTACCAATCTTCCACTTACTCTTCAATATAGGAGGACAGATATAAATACCACCCAAACAAGTATCAAAGATATTCCGGATCTTCTAAAACTTTGGATTAAGTCAATTGATAGCTATGATTACAAACCTTCCTTCCGATCATTCTTCTCCTCTGTCCTCAGACCCCCAACCCTAAGTACACAGTAATTTAAAACTTAAAACTCAAAACTGAAAAATCAAAACAGAAATCCCAAAACAGAAAATTAACTTAGTCAAATTTGACACATCTATCCCCGAGTGTTAAGGTGAATGTAGGAAGTCTCCCCCACTTTTCAATTGGTTAACTTAAATTCCACCATGTACCAAACTTTAATAAAGAAGCTTTGAAATTAAAAATACCAGATACAAAATTCCATATATGCCGCTACTGTGTAGCTAATCCCCTTGTGGGACTAAATATTTATTAAGGAGGGAGGTGATTAATTTATGACTGAAGAAGAACAAAGCCCATTTGCCGCAGCAGTAGAAGCCGGACGTAAAGCAGAGGGCAAAAGACTCAAGAAGGTTGGTAACAGATTTGCAGAAGGCGTAACCGTTGCCGGAGAAGGACTGCTTGGAGTAAGTGCAATACTGGAAGCCGGATCTGAATTCCCTATTCAAAGAGCAGTAGGAGAAGGTTTTAGAAATATCTTTGCGCAAGGAGCACTACATCCTAATTTTCAGGAGTTACCAAATACAGTGGGACACTTTTTTTCAACTCTTCATCCTGAGCAGGCTATTCCCTTTGCAGCACTTGTTGTCGCAACAGGAGCAGCAGAAGGATTAAGAAGAGTTATTAGAAGAAGAAGATAAAACTTATTTTAATTTTAAAAAGTATCTAAATTCTTAGGCATGTATTATGCGAAATAATATTTGACATCTTTAGAGGCATTTTGATGCTATAAGGGATATATTGAGTTACTAAGGTTTTAATTTCAATTCATGCCGTATTTGAGCAGCAAGCATACGCTCAAGTTGTGCCACCATAGAGCCAGCTTTGCCTTTGTATCCTGCCCTTCTTCCTATTTCTGAATATGTTGTCTCTTTTGGGGGTTCTGCAATCAGTCTATCCTCAACAAGTATCCCACGTGCCCGATCAGCATCTGTCTGGACTCCTGCACTACGAAAATCTTTATCTCCACGTCTTTGATAAAAGCCTACAATTACATCTAATTTCGGATCCAATCTTTGTCTTGCTTCTTGGATTTCTGGGGCAAGTAAAGGATAATCAACTTCTTCTTGAGCCATAATATATAAGTAGTATATCTCTACTTTAAAAAAAAGTAAATCTGTCTCTTGGAAAATCTTAAAGCTTTTCCCAAAGTTATCCACATTTTTTTATCTATATTATTTAGATTGCTAAATTAGGCCAAATCAAAACTTAATTCCTATAGGATTTAATGAATATGTAAGAATTTAAGCTATAGGTTGACATTTCTTGACAAATAGTGTTAGAATATAGAAGATTATGAATATCTTCACTGCCTTATTTGGAGTACTCTCAGGCCACAAAAGGATGGTCCGCAAATCTTTGGACGAATATAAGCAGGAAGTATTACTTAGACAAGGTAAAGCTCAATTTGAGAAGTTAGTTAAAAAAGGGTTGTCTGTACCAATTGTTCTTTTATAATCTAGCAGTATTTATTTGCACAGATTTAGATCGGATTTACATGAAATAATCCGTAAAATCGGTTTTAGATCCGTGCAAATCACGAGTTCTGCTTTGCAGAAATAAAAAAAGAGCATCGCTTTCGTTACTCTGTATATAAGTTCGTCGTACGAGAAGCAATGCCCTTGAAAAGCAAGTAGTCCTTTAGGCAGGAAAAAAACTAAATGCAGCTTGAAAGTAACAAATAGTAGTTGTCCTGTCAAGGAAAATTGGTGAAGCAAAAGTAATTAATTTGGATTGACATGGCAATGAATTTCATGTGTCGAAATTGATTGTTTTTTCGCTTCACCTACTAACATGGGGTAAGAAAGTTGGGCAGGCTTTCTTATCCCTTTTTAGTATTAAAAAATTAAAAAATCATTATTCTCCCACCCAAGACTTCCTAAAATCAATTTTAAAAAACCCATTTTTGACAGATAACAAAATATAACTTATTGGATTAAAAATCTTTTCTGACGAATTCTGGCACGTTGGGAGTATATATAGCGAAAAGATTAGAAGACTATTTTAGAGTCGTGATTAGGAAGTAGGAGTTGGTTTGGCGGTTGGCTTTGGAGTTACCTTTTTGGATGTCACAGTTGGGACAGGTGTGGTTGCCTCGCCGATATTGACCGGTGCAACATCAATTATTTTATTTTCAGATGGCCTGTACAAAATTGCTTTTTTTGCCTTGGTATAAATAAGTACCTTATCTCCATTCTCTGCATTAGTAAAAAATGCCTGACCTTTTAATTTATTTACATCACTCACAGTGGCTATGGTTGGGGTCTCGCTTGCGGGAAGATCGATGAGCTTGCCTACTGCAGAAATCAAAGCTTGATTTTGCTCCTGTGCAGCAAGATTTGGATTTTTAAGTAATTTTTGTGCTTGTGTGTATTGCAAATAAAAATAAATCGATGCGCCTACAGCCAAAATAAGAAGAAGACCGGTTAGTGTCGCAATAATACCCTTTGCCCCTAATATAGAACTTTTTGTTTTTTCTTTCTCCTCAGACATATTTATTAGTATCCATTTTTTGCTTTTTGTTGTCAACCCCGACTTAATCGGGATCAACCAAAATTTCAAGATAAGTCAAAATTCAGAACAATTTATTCAGGTTTTGTCCAAATATTTGCCCTGTCAGTAACTTGGGGCTTTTTGGGAATGATCATTTCAAAACCTGACCAGTGACCATACAAATCAGGCTTGGCAAAATCCTGAACAAATCTACTTTGAGTCATACCGTCCCTTGTCTCCCGTATATTAGAAAAAACAATATACTGGTTTTTTCTTTCACCAGGATTTGTCATAAATACATAGGTATCCACGTGTGATGATATGTATACGCCCCCTTCTTTACGTGACGGTAGTGTAGATGTTATATATGCACATGCATGGCCTGTATTAAGAGAATTATTCTTTTGCTGTGTCGGATAAATATTTTTATCACCTATAATTTCTTTTGCTATTAACCTATGCAGATAGCCTAAATCTTTATCAAGAGGAGTGTCATATGGACCACCTAAAGGAGGATGATTTTCCAATAAATCCCGCCTATTGGGTTTGAAAACTTTTTCAGCAGCATAGAGTAGACTTACTCTGTCTGTTTTGCCATTTAAAATACCTTTCATGTAGGCAAAAATATTATTATCTTGGGCAAGCTCTAGAATATCTGATGCAATCCATTTACTATCATCTTCAATATATCCATCTTTGGATTGGGGATCTTCTTTTCTCATGTGGGGATTATATCCAAATTATTAGCATCAAACAAGCATTTTTACCACGCCTAAAGGACGTTGAGCATATTTCTCTTCTCAATAGGCTCCCGTTTCCTCTTTTCGCAAGATGCGAAGGCTGGATTACCGGGTAAAACTTTATATTCTCTACCCGACAATCCTTGCTACCTAAAGTAGGGCTAGGCCGTTACAGGGGTCCTACCTAATTGTAACTTTGAAGACTGAGGCATTTTATTAATACGCCCAGCCCACTTTCTTTAAGCAACTTCTGATAGGTATAAAATAGATATACTTCTCAGATACTCTCTCAGCACCCTGTAATCTTCTTTTACTATGCTAACAATAAGATGTATCATTTTGTTTCACCTCCTTTCTATCCTAAATTTACCTGACATTCCTTGGTTTTCCTCCATCTTGGAGATAACCAAGGTGAGGTTATTAAAAAACCTCTAGTTTTGCTCTTATTTTGTGAAGAGCATTCACTCCTTAGCTTTTTTGTCTTGGCAAACTGCCTAAGGAACAGCTATTGAATAAATTAACCTATGCCACCATCTGGCACCCGACTACTTGGTGTTTGTCAAAACACCGCCCAATTTACGTAAGTAGTTTGGCTATAGTCTCCCTAAAATAAATATTTTCTATGACTGTGAGTCTATTTATCCTGTCTACTTACTTTTTTTCTGCCTGATTTTTAACTACATGTTTTTTCATAATTAGAAAGTAAATGGTTGTACTAAGCTGTTAAAAAACCACTGCCCGTGTCTTAATAATTGGTCGAGTGTCGGTTTGGGCGTAACTGTTATCTCGGGATAAACAGAATATGTATCAAGAGGCCCAAGAGAGCTGTCATTAAGCCTGAAGCAATATGTGCCGTTTGCATTATTTGTAGCAAGCAAAGCATATTCAACTTCCGTGTAAAAAGATCCGTTAAGAGTGATAGAATTTGTTGAATTTGATGGATCCTGTATCATTTCTCCGGGAGCAAATGTCCCGGTTGCGGTTAGTTGAGCTGTTGTCGCATCGTGATTGGTAAAATAAGTTGAATTGACCATTTCAAAAGGCTGGGTTGTTGCGGTAATTGGCACATCAGAGTAGCTTGACGCGCTACATGCACCGCCTGTTTTGGGAGCATATTGAATTGTAAAATTCCTATTTCCACCTACTCCATCTGTATTTGCAACCTCCAAACGAAGCCTGATATCTGTATTTACATTTTGTCCACCTACTGCCGTATCTTCAGATGCATTCCATGATGCCCCAGGTGCTGTATAAGTAATCTGGATATAAAAAGTGGAAGCTGCAGCTTTTGCGCTATCTGCAGTCATAACCAGTCCCACAGAACCTGTTAAAGACAAACTTCCAAATGAATCCGAGTACAAAGTATAGGCTGAATTACTTATGCTATGTGCTGTACCCATTGTGTCATCTGACCCGCTACAACTTTGACAATATCCAATGGTGATATTGGTGTTTGGATTTCCTGTATCTGATGCATAGACTCCAACTGTCATTGCCGTTATGGTATAGCCCGTAGGCAAACTGCTCAAATCAAGGCTATATCTTTCTGTCCCTGCAGCCATGGCAAGAGTTGTTGTTGAACCATCATTTGTTGGCGCAGTTGTTGAGGAAGCAGCATTTGAGGCGTTATCATTTAGACAATCATAGTGACTTGTACAACCTGTCGGTGTGAAGACAGCACTGGACAAATCACTAACCGGTGAAAAATACAAGATATTACCTGTTGTTGTTGTCTCTCCCCCATCATCATTTCTAAATCTGTAATGCTTCTGATCCATAATTGCCTGCCCGACAGTTAGTTGAGGATAAGATGTATAGCTAAAATTGGTAGTGCTACCTGCGTTGGTGAGCCTAAAACAATAAGTATTCCCGACCGTTGAATTTGAAGTTGCCTGAATACTGTATTCAATTTCAGTAAAATCGGTTGTGGCAAGAGTAATTCCCGTAGTCTGATCGCTTGTATCCTTTACTTGTCCCGCGACAAAATTTGATCCAACATCAGTTAGGCCTGAGGTGACATTTGTTGTGGAATTTCCATCTGTAAGAAATGTGCTATTTCCCATCTGGAAAGCCTCCGTTGTTGCCGTTGTTGGGATTGCAGTCCATGTAGCAATTGCGCTACACGTTGTTGACATTAGACCATACTCAATTCTGTAGGTTGTGCCTGTTGCACTGGATCCCCCTGTACTATTTGAGACCTCAACACGCAGTCTGACATTTGCATTTTGGATTCTATTGGCAGATGTATCTTCATCCCGTCTCCAGGTTGCAGCAGTCTCTGACCCGTCATCATTTCTCCATCTGTAATGGACCTGATTTAGTATTGGTGGGGGGGTAGAGACATTTGATGTAACAATATTATCCGATGAAGTATTTGCTTCAAGTTTCCATCCGCCGGAGTTATTATTTGTAGTATTTGTTTCTATGGCAAATTCAACATACAATTTGTCTCCTGATGAAAAGACAGTTGTTGCTCCTGAAAAAGTTAAGGATTGAGCACTGGAAAGAGTTCCTGAGGAAGGAATAGTGCCGATTGCTGTTTTGGACCAGCCACTACTTGCAGGAGCAGATGCATCAGTTGGAGAAATAACTGCATTACTAGTACAGGACCCTGCGCTACAAGTAACTTTGAGCACCCTATACCATAAATTCTTTGTAGTAGGAGCAGCAGAATAAGTAACTGAATATTTGTAATTGATTGTCCATGTACCTGAATCGGTTTGTAGACCATCCAAATTTGTCCCTGTATAAATCCAACCAGTGTTGTTAACAGTGGTTGGTAAAGATGAAGCAGTTGACCCAAGAGATGTGGTATTTGTTGCGCCAGGCTGAAACATATAGACTCCCGAACTTTTCGCATTTTTCGCAAATGTGGTGACATTTGATGAGGCATTTGCTGTTGTTGAGTAAGTCCAAGAAGAAGTTGGGTATGGACTTGACCCTGCAGTTGAGGTCATGTAATAGGTATTTGTTGCGTCCGATGCTATCTCCCATTGCCTACTCTCTCTAAAAACAAATCCCGTATTATCAAAAAGCTGTGCCGGACCAAGCAGGTAGAATTCAGGAGAGACCATAGGCGCCTGGAAGTTATAGGCAAGATTTATGCTCTCTCCTTTCTGAAGATGTACATGAAATGAGACAATTTTTAACCCACTCTCAACTGAGGAGGTTGTGAGACCAAGAACTTTTCCATTGGTTGGCTCGCCAAAGTAAGGAGTCGGGTCAATTTTACCGTAGTATCCGTTATTAAAATCATTTTGGTTAGGCTTTATGCCAAAATGAAGATGTGCGCCTGTTGAGAGTCCAGTATCTCCAGACAAACCTATCCTGTCTCCCCTTTCAACATGTTGCCCAACTTTAACTAAAATTCTGTCCAAATGACCATAATATGAGCGTCCCCAACTATGTTGAATAACAATAGTTGTGCCGTATGCTCCGTCTCCTGCAAGAATAATCTCTCCCCCATCAGCAGCCACAACAGGTGTATCTTTTTTGAGGTCAAAATCCACTCCATCATGTCCTTTGAGCCCAAATTTCGCATACAATGCTTTCTCCTGCGGATCGGTTAGACTAACCCCAAACCCCTGTGTCACAGTTGCCTGACCGGTAAAAGGCATTCCCAGACTCCCAGGGACAAGCGAGGATGCCTGAGGAGCACTAATTGTCGGGCCAACAGTAAATGGAGTGGCCGATGAGGTTGCTTGAGTTAGAGTAAATCCTGCCGGCACGTAGTCTTGTACAACTCCATCAAAATCCTGATTGGCAGTAACAGACAAAGTAACAGGATAATAATTTGGAGGATAAATACGTGTCGGGGCATGTCTTGTTATATCAAATGGTACAGAATCTTTAACACTAAATGAGTCATTTATAGAATATGTACCATTTTTAGTTGTGGCAGAAAGCGACATACTATAATCTCCAACTTCTGAGGTTGTATAGAATGCTTCATAGTCCGGAGTATCTGATACTTCATGAGAAAGACACTGAGCAGTTGAAGAAATACTTTTACTGTCTGTTGAGAGAGCTGTACTAACTCCTTTGGGGTTGACTATAGTTAGAGTGACTGTCGCATCACAGACCATATTACCTGTCTCATCCAAAATAGCCATTTGGAAATTGACTTTTTGATTTGGTAAATAAATTGACTTATCAGTATTTATTGCCAAGACTCCCCATGTGAAATCCTGAGTATATGACTTGCCGGTTGAATCACTTACTTTAACGGTATATTTGCCGGGCAAGAATTTATACTCGAGTGGATGAATAACAACTTGAGTACTATCCCCTGTTGTTATTTTTTCAGCGGTTACTTTATCTCCAACACTTTTTCCATTTCTATCCAAAACATCAACTGTTATATCTTGTGCATGAGCGTTATTAACAGTTAACACAACATCTTCATTTTTCTTGTAAGTTTTTTTGGGCAAAGAATTTATAGAGGTTGACTGTTTTATGTTGGCAGAATTATTTGAGGTGTC
>DASVCQ010000034.1:0-2810 GCA_036381535.1 Patescibacteria group bacterium
TGACTGTTAGATGTGATAACCCTACTACTGCTCTTGTTGAGATAAGAGTGACAAATAACGAATCATTTCCGATAATTGCGAAGGCAGAAAATAGTTTGTTTTCTTTAGTAGTCAGCTCTGCTTGGATTCAACCTGGAGTTACTGCTTATTCAGGCTATGGACTCAATCAATCTACAACTATTGGTGGCGGTGATGTAAAATTCACCATTACAAAAACAGATGACTCTGACCCTTATACATTTTATGTTACATTTCCTGAGATCTCGTGTGATCCTTCATCAACCATTTCTCCAACTGTATCCTTAACAGAAACACCAACCGTTAGCCCAACTGTGTCTCCCACTGAAACAGTAACTCCAACTGATAATCCGGGTAATTCAGATTCTTCTGATTCAAGCTCATGTTCTAATTGTGGAGGGAATAATATTAATATTAATGTTGAGCAGCAACAACAACAACAGCAGGTTTTGGCAGCAACTGTTGCTCCTGCACCTTCTACCAAACAGCTTCCATCAACCGGAGCTCAAGATGTAGCTATTATACCTACTCTCCTCTCCCTAGTCGCAGCCGGCTGGAAGCTTAGAAAATTGGCCTAAACCCACTATAATAGTTTTATGCCTAACAACCGCGCAAAAGAATTTTTGGATGAATTTCAAGGTTATCATATAACGCTTCAAGAAGTGATAGATTCAATCCAAGATGACTCCTTTGACCCCAATGACTACCCTGGAAAAATTCCAACAAAAATGGCAGCAAGAAGACTCGGAATTAACTTACAAACTCTCAAAAAATGGCAAAAGGAAGATGGGATAAAGGTGGGAGGATTTGTTTCAGTTGCAATATTATTCGGACTTTTACAAGCAAATGAAAAGCGTCGTCTAACGGCAAATAATGGACTGGCAAAAAAAATTCATTACTTTAGAAGACAGCTTACAAAAGAATATTAAAAAGGGCCCCATTATAGAGCCCTTTTCTGCTTACATTTATTATTGGATTTATTCATTATCTGAATCTTTTTTTTCAGAATTTCTTAGATGGGCCATTTCCCTGACAAAGAATCCAAATGGAAAACCATTAAAAAATCCTGTTTTTTTGCCATGACTAAATCCTTCCGGCTCATCAGATGGCGACGGGCTAGCACTCGGGGTAACACTTGGTGTTACGCTCGGCTCTGGTGTAGTAGTCGGTGTGTCTGACGGAGTTACGGTTGGTGTATCTGTCGGCGTATCAGTTGGTGTGACACTTGGTGTGACACTTGGTGTAATACTTGGATCAACAGTCACATCAGCCTGTATTGTTGTCTGATTTTGTACTGTAGTATGACCATGTGGCCCACCCAAAAAAGTCAGTAATGCCGATAGAAATAAAGCAATCGATCCTGACATATCTCCTTTTACCTCCTTTCTACATTATTAAACGGCTGAAATTATTTTATGTGACAAAGCAGTTATTTATCCTGGAATTTTCCGAAAGAATGTCCCTTTGACTGACTTCCATGGAATAAAAATTGTATAAACTTTTCTACCGGTCCTTTCTGATGGCTATCTTTATTTTCTTGGCCACCAGTCGCAGTGGACACCCCCTCTACGGTTTGATTTTTGTTTTCGTTATCATTTTGTTTTGGGTCCTGATTATTAATATATGGATTATTCATATTCTTATTCTCGTGCTTTTCCTCAGGTGAAGGAGTAGCGCTAGGCAATGCTATTGTTGGCATAACTGTTGGAATAGTTGTCGGGATTTCCTGTATAAAAGGTACAGGAACTTTTTGTATAATTTTTTTTACCGGATAGAAAAGGTTACCGGGATTGCTCCCTTCTGCTGCCACAACAAACCCAGAGCCAAGACCAACCAAAACAATTATAACCGTTGCAATAACTGCACTCTGAAAAGCAAAAAGCGGAAAATAAAATCCGCGGTGCAAGGAAGGTAAGTCATTTGTCATGACATGAATCCTCTTTTTAAGATTATTTGAAGCCTTAATAGAGCTTAGCATCTTTAATTTTTCTTCTATTTTTTTCATATTATTCACATTCTTTCACTATTTAGTAATTTTCTCAATTCCTTTATCCCTCGAGAGGATAAGGCCCTAACAGCGTCTTCACGCTTTCCCATAATATTTGCAATTTCACTATTAGATACATCTTCAATAAATTTAAGTATTATTACTTCTTGCTGATCTTCTGTTAAATTTTTTATTGCATCCTTTATTCTTTCAACTTCCAATTTATTTAATACATCATCCTCTAAATTAATTTTTTCCTCAGTAATTTCCTCATTCAGGCTAACATGCTCACGATTTTGCCTATAATGATCTATTACTTTATTTCGGGCAATCATATAAACCCATGCCTGAAAATTTCCTTTCTTAAAAGTATCTAATTTTTCCCAAGCTTTTAAGAAAATATCAGATACTATATCTTCTGTAATTTCTCTTTTCCTGCCTACCCGAAAAAAAACAAATCGGTATATCTTGTCCACATATATTTTGTACAGTCTTCCAAAAGCCTCTTTATCCCCTAGCTTTGCTTCGTGAATCAAAATCCATTCAGCAGGAGCAACAAGAAACTTTTGGAACCTTTTGAGTGCACTCATGGTTCCAATTATATAACGAAAAAGACTATAGTTTGTGATTTAAAAAAATCAAACGTAATTTTTTGAGAAAATAAACTATAATAGCTTTATGAAATCACTTTTTAAAGGACTTTCAAAAGATACTTTTATACTCACCTTTGTTTCACTTTTCTCAGATATAGCAACGGAAATGTTATATCCTATTCTTCCGATTTTTTTAACACAAATTCTTTTTG
>DASVCQ010000035.1:0-7953 GCA_036381535.1 Patescibacteria group bacterium
AATATTCCAAGAAAGGGTTTGATTTTTTCCAAATTTGAAACAACCGTTGTAAAAGTATCCCGACCCACAAAATCTTTTATAAATTGCTGCACGTCAGATGCTCCTTTGCCGTCTCCTTTAAGATAATTATTCCAAATCATCGTCTCAACCCTATTTGAGATCGTCTGTGCCTTTTTATCCAGTCCGTCGGCAACTTTTGGTTTTTCATCCAGCATTAAATCAAACTTTTTACTTAAAATTTTTGCTGCATCCCACGGAAGCTTTGTCCTATCCTGAAGATACTCTGCCATCTCCTTAGCCCACTTTTCTGCCTCAGTTGGTACCATATCTTCAGGGACTTTTCTTCTCTCAGTGTGAGACGCCTCAACGGCATGTGACATATCAAGAGGGTGACGCCTGACATCTCTGGTCAAAACATCCTTAAGCTGATCATCAGAAATACTTACGTCACTACTACCCAAATGCTCTCTGGCAACACCTGCAATAAGCCGCATTGCCCCAACCGATAGTGACTTTAATGCTTCACTTTCACGTTCGATATTTTGCTTAAATCTTCTAACTTCGTGATATCCTCTTTCACCTTTTGCCATAGCTATATTATAACCCAAACCTTACTTCCCAACAAGAAAAACCCCTTGCCTAAAAGATAGAAAAGCTGATATATTCAGACTAGGCGCTATCTGCTAAATGCTAAACGCTGATCTCTATGGACCCTAAATTAACAAAAGAAGAAAAAAAAGAACTAAAAAGACAGGAAAAGCAGGATTGGCAAAAGCAGATGGACCTTGAGAAAAGGAATTCCCTCTTTAAAAAATTAGCTATTTGGGGAGGAATTGTGCTCTTTCTAGCAATTGGAGGATGGGGCGTATATACAGCCTCCACTTCCCCGTCTTCTACTTCAACCTCTGATATAAAGATACCAAAAGTGACTCCATCTGACTTTCAGACGGTCAAATCAGGAGCAAAAGTAACTTTGGTTGAATATGCAGACTTTCAGTGTCCTGCTTGCAAAGCATACTATCCGGTAGTCAAACAGCTTCAAAGCGATTTTGGGACCAAATTAGATGTTGTTTATAGATTTTTCCCGCTTGAGAATATACATAGGAATGCAGCTACCTCCGCTCAAGCCGGTTATGCAGCTTCTCTTCAAGGAAAATTCTGGGAAATGCATGACAAATTGTTTGACACTCAAGATTCTTGGGCAGAATTACCCGACGGGACAGATACATTTGTTGGGTATGCCAAAGATTTGGGACTTAATGTAGATAAATTTAAGTCAGATATGGCCTCAAGTGATACTCAGAAATTTGTTGAGAATTCATATCAAAATGCCCTGAATTTGGGTCTTCAAGGCACACCTTCCTTTTTCCTAGACGGTAAATTCATAGACAACCCTGCGTCTTACCAGGCATTCAAAGACTTGATAAGTAAAGAATTAAAATAAACCTGGATACTCAAAATACGAAACAAGCACAAATATTCAAAATTGAAATTTAAAAAATAGTTTTGGATTTTGGGAATTAAGTGATTTGTATTTGTTTTGAATTTTGCTTGCCCTGAGTATAGGCGCTTAGAATTTCGAATTTGGATATATGGAAGGTTATTCACTAAAAAAGGTTTTCAAATCATTAATACCGGTCAAATACCTGCCGTATATTCTTATCCTTCTTTCTCTTATAGGTTTTTTTGATGCGCTTTATCTGACCATTATCCACTACAAAAATCTTTTCCCTCCCTGTACAATTGGAGGCTGTGAAGTAGTCCTTTCCAGTAAATATGCCATGGTTGGGCCTTTCCCTACTTCACTTTACGGCGTGGCTTTTTATTTGGCAGTTATTATCCTAACTGCTATACTGCTTACCTTTTACTCTTCGAGCAAACACGACCCTTCGGGGAAGGTAGTCCGGAGTCGGGAAAGTGAGTCGAGAAGTCAAGGTAATTCCCAATTAGCCCAAGCACTAACACTTATTATTTTCCTTCTTTGTCTTGCCGGTCTTGGGGTAGGTCTTTTTCTTGTCTATCTTCAAATTTTTGTCCTACACTCATTCTGCCAATACTGCTTATTCTCTGAGCTGATAGACTTTTTGATGTTTGACACTGCCTGGTGGCTTTACCAGAATACAAAAAGCATATGACAGAAGAACCGCCAAAAATAATAAATATTACCAAAAATAGTCAGAAGCCTCTTAGTCCTCAGGCAAGTCAACTTGCTGAGTTGGCCAAGCAGCTTGGTCTCAAACCTACAGACCAAGCATTAGATACCACCCCAACAAATATTTCTTCACTAGATGAATTTAAAGAGAGGAAAGAAGATAAATAGACTTATCCCAATTCTTCTTCGGAGTAGATTTGGACTTTGTCCAATTTGTGCCAGGGGAAGATATCTTCTTGCTTAAATAAAAGTCCAATTTCTTTCTCCGCTGCATCAGTTGATTCTGAAGCATGAATTAAATTATATTGCTGGCTCATCCCAAAATCCCCGCGAATCGTGCCAGGTTGAGCCTCACGCGCCTTGGTAATACCAATCATTGTCCTAACAGTTGTTGCAACGTCCATCCCTTCCCAAATCATTGCTACCACAGGATATGACTGCATATAGCCTTTCAGAGCCGGGAAAAAAGGCTTGTCTTTATGGTGTGCATACCACTCTTCCAAAAGTTCGGTGGAAAGATTCACCATTTTCAAAGCCACCAAATGCAGACCCTTCCTCTCAAATCTGTGAATTATCTCACCAATTAAGCCTCTTTGGACTCCGTCCGGTTTGACAAGTACTACTGTTTTGTCCATATCATTGTAAATTGTAAAAGATGTGAAGACTAAAAGCAAGGAATATTTTTACTTTCTCCTATTAAAGAAAGAACTTTCTGTTTTCTTTGCGACTCTTGCATCAAAAAGTCTTTTGTGAAAATCCGAGTTAAGTACCATTTCTTCCATCCCAAAACCCCCTTTAATAAGTAAAGCCTGTGTTGTTTTTTCTATTTCATTTGGGGTACGTATGTGATTTGGAGGTAAAAATGTCTTAAGCCTATCTGCAAGAGCGTCATGACTCATCCCTTTAGTAAGCCAGAATTCAAGAAATAAAAGAGTACCTGTGCCTGGCTTGGCTCCATTTATAGGAATTCTTGTATCAAGTCTGTCTAAAAGTCCATTTGCCGAGCACTGAGCAATAGTTCCAAGCATCCAGATAAGTCTTTCACCAACCTCAGGTGTAAGCCCTTCTCCAAATTTACCATAATTTTTAAGTCCATCTGCAACCTTGTCAAAATAAGGATATTTATTAGCACCTAGTTGTTTTTGACCATCAAGATATGTCAGGACTTGTTCTTGGGTTGTAAAGGGTAGAAGCTTTATCTTTTTCTCAGCCATAAAATTATTTTAATTTTAGAAGACTCTCTATTCCCTCTTCTTCAAATTTTCCTATAACGGCAAAATTTAGAGTTGTCTCAATTAAATATTTCTGGGCAACACGCTCAACATCCGAAAGTGTTACTTTATTTATCTTCTCAATATTCTCACTTGGAGTATACAAATGGTTTTCCAATATTTCCTGGTGGGCAACATATATCGCAACAGATCTTGAGTCTTCCAAATCCATAACAAAGTGTCCGTTAATATACTCTTTTGCCCGTTTTAACTCTTCCTCGGTCACATTTCCTGGCTGTTTTACCCGCTCAAGCTCTGATAAGATAACTTCTACAGCATCTTTTGCGCGCTTTGGGTCAACTCCTGCTGTTGCGACGAGAGTACCACAATCAGTGTAGTTATCTGATGACATGCGGACATAATACGCAAGACCACGCTTCTCCCTAACTTCATGAAAAAGCCTGCTGCTCATTCCTCCACCAAGAATTGTAGACAAAACCTCCAGTGCGTCCTCATCCGGATGTCCCAAAGGCACTGTCCTGACTCCCAAGGCTAAATGAACCTGTTCTGTCACTTTTTTCTTAACAAAAAATCGTGGTTTTTCTTGCCCGTCTTCAACAGGTAGTGCTTTAAGAGTCGGGAATTTTGGCATTTCGCCAAAATATTTCTCAATAAGTCCCTCAACTTTCCCGCCGTCTATTCCGCCGGCAACAATAACAGTCATATTGTCAGCACTATACAAGGATTTCATGTATTCAATAAAATCATTACGCGAGGTATTGGAAATAACTTCTTTTGTGCCTGCAGTGTCCCAACCCATAGGCGTATCCCCATAAAGTACTTGCTCGTAAACATCTCCCAAATTTCTCATTGGTGTGTCCTCATACATATTTATTTCCTCAATAATTACCCCTTTTTCTTTCTCGATTTCTCCTTCATCAAAAACAGAATGATTCAGCATATCTGAAAGCAAGTCCAAAAGCATTTCCAAATGGTTGCTTTGGGCTTTTACATAGTATCCCGTGTATTCTTTGGAAGTAAAAGCGTTAAATTCCCCACCAATCCCATCAATAAGCGCTGAGATATCCATGGCAGTTGGTCTTTTTTCTGTTCCTTTAAAGGCCATATGCTCTAGAAAATGGGAAATTCCATTGTTAAGCTTTGTCTCATATCTTGAGCCTGCACCAACCATCACCATGACTGTTGCGGATTCAAATGAGGGCATTGGGACTGTAATCACCCGAAGGCCATTTGATAAAACTTTTCTTTTATATTGCATATATATGTCATCCTAGCTCTTGAACTGAGTGAAACCGAAGTTTGTCCAGGATCTAGTTTTTTATTTGTTTTGAGTCCTACATTTGCGGGAAAAACAAAGCAATCTCTAGATGCTGCTAAAAGCTAGCAAACTATAAACAAGTATATCACTTTCTGCCGGGGAAACAAGATGGAAAAGAGGGAAGAAACCTTTAATGATTTACCAAATTATATATTTTTTCATGTACATTAGTCCTAAATAGCTTTATCTTTGGATTATCATCGGAAATAGAAGGATTAAGAAGTTTATTTCTTCTTCGATAGTTTAAATTTGCTAACACAAATATACCACCTTCTGCTAAACCAAGTACGACAAGACCAGGAAACCCAAATGAGGTTGCAAATGGAATAAGATAGGCGCGCTGTGTCAAGATAGATTAAGAGGAAATTTAGGAGATTCTTCTGGATGCACTTCTTGCTCGTTTTTCTGCCCGAGTCTCTTTTACAGCTGCGTGAATTGTACCTACTGTAGATAAAACAACAGTAAGAGCAGCCGCACCCAAACCAATAAGGTCAAGAGAAACATTACCCGCTTGAACAGTTGGTATCGTCGGAAGTGTTTCTGCAGATTGCAATCCATGGGAAACCCCTAATCCAACTGCATACATAAGACCAGCAGCAATTGGTTCAAATATAGCTAGTGTTACAGCAGCTGTCTTTGCCCACGATCGTTTTGGTTTTGTCTCTCCTTGCATCATTTCCGTATTTATCATTTCGCTATTATACACCCCTTACCTATCTTGTCAAGAGGGAAATTTTATCTTTTTCTCATTTTGGGGATTTGGGGATCTTGATCTTTCAGATCTTTATTTAGGAATAAACTAGCTTTTTCTTCATTTTTATTGGCCAAAATACCTAGTCCAACTCCCGAGCCCATCATCGCCAGGCCAATAAGACTATTAAGTCCAACTCCTGAGAAAAAAACAACAACCCCAGTAGCAAGCAAAGCCCAGGAAGCAGTCCCTTCTATAGTAGCCGCTCTTTCTACTCTTTTTGCCGAGTCTTGTCTTTCCGCACCTACCATACGTGGATATTAGAAGATAAAATGATAGGTGTCAATATAAGTTTCCCCAACCCTTACAAAAAACCAACATAAAACTCTTATTTATTTGGAGCCTGAAAGAAGATTATATGCTTTTTCATGTAGTGGAGTTCTAAAAATCTTGCCCTTACCGTGCTCTAGCCTATTTGCTCTCACTCTATTTGCCACTCCATTACCTAAGAAAGCAAGAAGAGCAAGTGCACTTCCCGTGATAAGACCTGTTTGGTCAATATGAGATGCAAAATCAACCAACCCCCATGCAAAAAGCCCCCATGATGCTAAAATACTAAGTCCTATTTCTGTAGTTGAGGCAAGACTAGCCCTATCACGCGCATCGGTATACTGCGCCTCTTTATATGTACTATTCACCATAGAGCGCACTATAACATAGCATGGAAAATGTGTCAATTGAGAGGAAAATTCCAAATCTATTGAGGCTGATTAGATTTTCTTCTAAAACGTAGGATTGTAAAATATTTTTTACTTTGTCAAGACCTACATCTTCTCAGGAGATTCTATTCCAAGCAGATACAAACCTTCCCTAATAACTATTCCAACAGTCTGAGTCAAACCAAGTCTGAAGCGCTTTTCTTCTTCCTTTGGAGCATTCAAAATTCTATATTTTTGGTAGAAGTTATTAAACATTTGGGAAAGCTCGAATAAATATTCTGTCAGGGAATTTGGGCTAAAAGTTAGGGCTGCCTCCTCTACAATTTCTGAAAAATGGTACAGCTTGCGGAGAATTTCCGTCTCCTCTTTTTGAGGCTGATAGGAAATGTCATTCTGGAGCGAATTCCAATTATTATTGGAGGAAGCGATAGAATCTTCTTTATAAGATCCTATCGAGGTCGTTGCCTCTCCAGGATGACCTTCTGCCTTTCCCAAAACACTCTGTGTCCTAGTATATGTATACTGCACATAAGGCCCGGCGTTCCCGTCAAAGCTCACAGATTCTTCGAAGGAAAAAGGAATATCATTCCCAATACTGCTTTTAAGAAAAGAATATTTAATTGCCCCAACCCCAACTTTTTCGGCAATATTATCTTCATCTTCACCTTCCACAGTATCTTTTTGAAGCTTTGCCTCTGCAATTTTTTGTTTGGCCAAATTCTTTGCCTCATCCAGGACATCCTCTCCCGCGATAATTTGGCCTGTACGAGAAGACATTTTTTTGCCGCTCGCGAGTTTTACCATGCCGTGTCCTATATGCTTTGACTTTGCTGCAAGATCCGGCTTAATAAGCGAGAGTGCTTTCATAAGCACTTTAAAATACTCATTTATTTCGTTACCTGTTATGATAATGGAAAAATCGTAAGGAAATTCTTCATTTTTCCACACAGCCAGGCCTAATTCTTTTGCTTCATAGGTTGGAAGACCAAGACTATTTATAAAGACTCTGTTATGCAAATTATGATCTTTGCCCGGGAAAATAACCGCTCCGTTATCTTCTACAAAGACTCCGTCAGAAATATGTTCCCTAACAAGAGCAAACCCCTTTTCTCCTGCTATACTTTCAGGATAGTATCCGGCAAATTTCATCCCAAGCCTTTTATAAATGCTGTCAAAATATTCTAGACTCCATTCCCTGCCTCTCCTGTATAGGTTATAGACTGATGTAAGCTTTTCCTCATCTATCTCAGCTCCTTGCCGATAATCAACCTGAGGAGTAATACCCTTTTCTTCCTGCCACATCTTCTGAGCAGCTAGATAAACTAATTTATTTAGGGCCTTCATTTCTTCTTGAGCCTGAGTGTCTTCTTCATAAATGCTTGACCCTTTTGCATAAGCTTGTCCAAAATAAGCAATTCTATCATTAAGTGGTTTTTGGGAAAGTGTATCCATATTTGTACCATCCTCCTCAAACATCTTTTGCAAGCCAAATAGCGCTTTTGCAACATGCATTCCAACATCTCCAAAATAATCAGCCCTATGCACTGTTGCCCCAACTGCTTCATACAGGCGAGACAATGCTTCGCCTATGGTATTTGTATAAACATGGCCTATGTGAAATTCTTTAAAAGGATTTGGGTCTGTAAATTCAAGAATTACTTTCTTTCCACTCATTTTGCCTGTCCTACCAACCTTTTCTGAGGCATTTAGCACTTCCTCCAAATTTCTGCTTAATTCTGTATTTTCCAAATAAAAATTGATAAAGCCGGGAGCTGCGACTTCTGCCCTAAAGCTTCCAGAGTTCTCCGTGGTATTTTCCGAATAATTCCCGAGCACATCAA
>DASVCQ010000036.1:0-3766 GCA_036381535.1 Patescibacteria group bacterium
TATTAAGAGGAATTGTATAGATTCCTGAAGGTTTGGTAAGAGTGGAAAGAAGTTGTCCTTTATTGGTTGTTAAATAGACAAGAGCTTCTTGAGGAGCTGTCCCGTCAGGACTGACTATGCTACCAGTAAGAGGAGGCTGACTGGTTGGGCTAGTGCTTAGAGTTGGCGCTGTTTTGGTTGTAAAAAAAGAATTGTTATTAAGGTAAGTAGTAGCCCCTGAAGTTATAGAAAAAACATATTGCGTATTGGGGCTCAAATTTTGTATTGTAATTGAATGTAGCTTATATTGTTGTGGTGTACCGGATTTTTGGTCTCGTTCATCAAGTATAGTCTCTAGACTATTTTTATCTTTACCGATTGAAACAGTGCCGATAACAGCAGCATCTGTGTTATAGGAGACGGTTAAAGAGCTATCAGAAATATTACTTATTCTTACGTTTTTGGGATTGTCAGACGGGGCTGCTCCCCCTAAATAAATTACGCCTGTTTTGACCAAAAAAGTTGTCCCGATTATTGTCCCAAGAATAAGAATAATACCAAGTGCTGTTGGCATTTTTCTTTCCAAAACATTTTTCATTTATTGAAATAAACCTCCTTGTGTTGATGTATTTGTTGCTGAAGGAGAAGCAATAAAAAGAGGAGGAGCGGGTGTTGGCGTAATTGCGGGTGTTACAGAAGTTGTCGGCACAGCAGATATAGTGAATGCAGGATTAACAACTATCCTTGTTTTTATTTTTTTTAATGTATCCATATCAAAGTTGGGATTAATTGGGGAAATTGCCTGAAGGGTTTGTCCTGAGATGGTCGATGTAAGAGAATTGTGGACAACAGTAAATGCTATCCATGCCAAAACAACAATACAAAAAGATGTTAAGAAAAATAAAAGGTCGCGTTGTTTCATAATTTATGTTTTGAAATAAGTCCTTCCTCTGATTTGCATTCTAAAAGTACTATCTACTTTTCCGACATGGGTCATACTAACTGATTCAAGAGTAATAAGTCTGTTAAATGATGCAATATTTGCAACATACTTTTCAAGGTCTGAATATTGACCTTGTGCCTCAACAGAAAATTCATAAGAAGTATATTTTGCGGAGAGAGTTTGAAGTGAGATATCAACAGGCAAAGTCTGAACACGGGTTAATTCCACATTTGAAAGTCCTGCCATTGTATGAAGTTGACCTACAAAAACATCTATTGTTGGTGCAGTCGGGATAGCATCATACAGAGGATTGAGAGTATCTTGAATGTCAGAATATTTTTGTTGAAGTGTTGTCAGATCCGAAATTTTTTTCTGAAGGCTTTGATTTGTAAAATTGCTGTCGTCGAGTTGTTTTTGTAAATCTGATATTGTACCAAGGGTTGGGTTAATGGCAAAAATTCCAAAAAAAGAGATTGTTGCGAGAGTTAGTGCTAAGGTTGTGAATTGTGCTGCCCTTTTTTCCTTAAATCCGGGAATAATTGCTAAGAATAATTTACTCTGCTTAGGTTTGCCGAGTCCCAGATCTTTTAATTTTGGTAGTGAAAATTTAAGGTTCATAATAGTGACTTTTGCTTGCTAACTGTAAAAAATACAGTAGCAGCAATTGAATACTCACCAGTTGAAGACTTGCTTTCCAGCTTATCAATACTTACTTTGTCAACACCTTCATATGCTTTTAGCTTTTTTACAAAAGAAGAAAGATTTACAATAGACCCAACAGAACCATCAACATGCATAGTGTCTGTTGTGTAATAGATATTTTGAATATCCATGTCAGAAGGAACCATATTTGATATATCTTGATAGGTTTTTAGTTCGTAGGCTGACTGGGTATCAATATTTTTGGCTAAAGTCAGTCTGTCTTGCACATTACGGTATGTTGCCTCATTGCTCTTTAGTAGGTTTACGACTGCTTCTTCCTGAGTAATCCTATCATGCAAATCCAAAATTTGCCTATCCAGACCAAATCTATATAAAAATGCCCCAAGAGCAATTGCTTCAGTAAAGATTACGAGTACACGTCCAATTGACAGCGCCCACGTGAAAAACCGGTCAATAAAATGTTCTCCTCTATTTTTTGCAAGGTTAATAGATGGGACAGACATCTTTTCCATACTACTATTAGTCTAGGGTTAATTGAGGCAAAAGTCAAAGGAAAAATGGATGTGGTGAGCCTAAAAAAATTATTATTTCTTTTTTGCTGGGGATTTTTTTGAAGATTTTACAACTTTTTTAGAATTTACTTTTTTTTCTTCTTTTTTTTCTGTTTTTACTTCTTTTCCACCACCAACTAATTTGGAAAGTGAAGATTTAAGTCTTGCAGCTTTATTTTTATGGATAATATTTTTCTTTGCTGCTTTATCAACGAGGCTAGTTGCAAGACTGACTGTTTTTTGTGTAGGAGTTTGCTTTGCAGCCTTAACAGCATCTTTAAGTGCTGTTTCCTGCTTTGCATTCCTTATTGTTCTTTTCTTGTCTTGGCCTAATTTCTTTTTTGCTGATTTTATAACTGGCATGAGTATATTTTATCATGTTATACTGTAGATCGCAAGGGAAATACTCTTAGTGAATAAGAGTGTTTGTCGGTGTGGCGAAAGGACTCTATTTATGGTAAAAAATTTCTTTCAAAAAAGTCTAAGTATTCTCCTAAAACAACAAACCAATATCCTTTCTGCAGCATTTATCATCATGGCAATGACAATTCTTTCCCAACTGTTGGGACTTATAAAAAAACGTCTATTGGTTGCAACTTTTGGTGCATCAAATATTGTAGGAGTTTATGATGTTGCGTCTAAATTTCCTGATGCACTCTTCCAATTGGTAATTGCTGCAGCTATTTCCAGTGCTTTTATTCCTGTTTTTTCAAATTATCTCACCAGTAATAGAGAAAAAGAAGGGCATGAGATGGCATCAAATTTACTAACAGTCGGAATAATTGTTTTTGGATTTTTTGCTCTCATTTTGGTAATTTTTGCTCCTTTTGTTTTGAGAATTTTCAATCCTGGATCGGGATTTACTCCATCTGATATGACTCTTATGGCCAATCTTCTTCGCATTATTATTGTTGGACAATTCCTTTTTATTATCGGTATTTTCTTTTCAGCACTTCTTCAGTCTTACAATCATTTTTTAATTCCAGCTTTTGCTGCGGCAACATTTAATTTAGGTGTTATTATTGGTATTTTTTTCCTGTCTCCTTTTGTTGGGATTTATTCGGCTGCATATGGAGGTATTATTGGGGCCTTATGCTATATTGTTTTTCAAATTCCTCTTGTAAAAAAAGTCGGATTCGGATTTCGTCCTAACTTTTCATTTACAAGTCCAAGTCTTATTCAGATATACAAGCTAATATGGCCGAGGACTTTGGCTCAAGGATTTTTTCAACTTGGACCAATTCTAATTGTATCTTTATTATCATTCAGTCCTAATACAGGGCGTAACTATTTTATATTTGATCTTGCATTAACCTTGGCATTTGCTCCGGTTGCTCTGATAGGTCAAGCAATTGCTCAAGCTGCTTTTCCCGTTTTATCGCGTCAGAGGGAAAGGCTAGAGGATTTTAAGGTAACTTTTTTAACAAGTTTTTCTCAAATGTTATATCTTATTCTTCCAATTTCCATATTATTTTTGGTTCTTCGTATTCCAATTGTCAGACTTGTGTATGGAGCAGCTCAATTTGACTGGCCGGCAACCGTTTTGACCGGTAGACTACTTGCTATTTTATGTCTTTCTCTTTTTGCTCAAGCACTTTTCAATCTTGTCTCGCGTGCTTTTTACGCACTG
>DASVCQ010000037.1:0-3908 GCA_036381535.1 Patescibacteria group bacterium
GATAGAGATAGAAACGGTTTTGGGAAAGGCAAAAATTAAGGTTATTGCTGATGAGTCGGTAGACCCAAATTTTGGGACAGGAGTTGTTAAAATTACCCCTGCACATGATTTTGCTGATTTTGAGACTGGCAGAAGACATAATTTGCCTATGAAGCAGGTTATTGGCTTTGATGGGAAAATGAATCATTATGCAGGAGAGTTTGAAGGATTGTATGTAAAACAGGCAAGAGCAGCAATTGTTGAAAAAATGAAGCAAATGGGACTTTTGGTAAAGGTTGATGAGAATTATGTTTCTCGAATTGGGGTTTGTTATAAGTGTAAAACTGTTTTGGAGCCTTTACCCCTTGAGCAGTGGTATGTTAATGTCCAAAATCTTAAAAAAGAAGCGATACAAGTGGTTGAAGACAAGAAATTACAAATTGTTCCTAAAAATTTTGAAAATCCTTATTTTCAGTGGCTTGAGAATTTGCGTGACTGGAATATCTCAAGACAAAATGTGTGGGGAATACAAATTCCAGTATGGTATGAGGTTAAGGATAGGGAAGACTTTACAGTATCTTTTATAGACAAAAATAAAAATCATCACCAGGAAAATTTACAGGAAGTTTTGGAAGAATATCCATTTGAGGAGGTTCTGTCAGGTCTTCAGAGGGTTATTGCACCTATTTCGGCAAAAGTAGTCTTTGAAGACGAAAAAGAGGAGGGGAAAATGTATTTGCCCGAAACAGACACGTTTGATACTTGGTTTTCATCAGGCCAATGGCCAATTGTGACTCTCAAAACAAGTAATCCAGGAGATTTTGAGAAATTCTATCCAACTGCTGTACTTGAAACAGCTTATGACATCTTGAAAGCTTGGGTCTCGCGCATGGTTATGTTTGGGATATATCTAACAAATGAAGTGCCATTTGATGTTGCTCTTTTTCATGGAATAGTTAATGACCCATTGGGCAAAAAAATGAGTAAATCCAAAGGAAATGTTGTAAATCCTCTTGAAGTTGTTGAAGAGTATGGTGCGGATTCGGTACGTTTTGCTCTTGTGTATGGTAATGCAACAGGGTCTGACCAAAGTCTTTCCTATACGAAATTGGATGCAGCCAGAAAATTTACCAATAAATTATGGAATATGGCGCGCTTTTTGGAAATGAAAAAGCCTGAGGGGATGGAAGATGTAGAATTTATGCCGCTTCATAATTTGTCTGTTCTATCGGAAATTGATAAAAATATGGTTGAGGAGACTAAGAAATTGGTTAGGGAAATAACCGGATATCTTGATAAGTATCAATTTAATTTGGCTGCAGAAAGGCTTTATGATTTTGCCTGGCATACTTTTGCTGATAAATACATAGAAGATGTAAAGAATAGAGTAGATAAGAATTCATATACTATTTTGACAAATATATATCTTATTATCTTGACATTACTTCATCCCATTATGCCTTTTGTTACAGAGGAAATTTATAGTCAAGTTACAAAGACTGATAAGCCTCTTATTATTACTTCCTGGCCCAAATAGTATATAGTATCTGGTATTTAGCTATTTGGATATTGCACTTATTACAGTTTTTCCTTTAATTTTTATGAAAATGGGGAAATCATAGCGTAATAATCCTCTACAAAGAGCGGGCTAACAAAATTTATGACGAGACAAAAAGTCTTAGTGGAAAACCTAGTTGCTTATAGCTGCTATTAGTAGCAGGAGAAGAAATGCGGTTTTGTAATGGAAGACAAGGGCCCGACAGACATTTTCTAAAACCTCGTAGAAAATATTAAAATACGCTACAATAGCTTTATGGTAAAAAAAGAACTTCCTAGAAGAGTCTTTAAAAAAGGAAGAAAACCCCTCGGTAAAATTGCGAGAAAAGTTCGGGAAAAAAGAGCAGCGCAAGCAGTTCAAGCCGAAGAAATAAGCTCAAAACATCAATTCCCGAATATTACCCGATCTATTACCGAAAGATATATTGTATTTAAAAATACATTTCTTCATCCCAAGCAAACTTTCCAAGGAATACTCTTAGGAATCCAAAATCTTTCTTCAGTGGGTATTATTTGGCTTGGAATTATTGTCTTGGGACTGATACTTATTCTTTGGCAGGTTGTGGTTTTGATAAATATCTATCCTAAAATGGCATCAACAATTAAAAAAAGGGATGAAATAGCACAGCAATTAAAAACATGGGAAAATATTGCTTCAAAATACCCAACTTATAAAGATTCTCATGAAAGAGTGGCTTATTTTGCCTACCTTTTGGGAGATAAGGGACTTATGCTTTCGGAAATAGAAAAAGTTACACAACTAGATCCTAATTTTGATGTAAAGAAAGAATTTGGAGAAAAATAGAATTATTCTTTAGCTTCTTCTTTCGGAGTCTCTTCTGCTCCTTCTTCTTTTGGAGTTTCTTCTGCTTGTCCTTCTGTGGCTTCACCTTCTGCTGCTTCAGCCTCTGCTGCTGCTTGTTCTTCTGCTTCTTTACTGACTAATTCAGCAATTCTTGATATTTCATGCTCAGGCTCGGTGAGAATCGTTACATCAGCAGATACTTTCAAATCTGAAACTTTAATACTTTCTCCAACTTCCGAAAGGTTTGTTACGTCAACCTCTATTTTTTCTGGAAGATCGGTTGGGAGTGCCTCAACTTCGACTTCAGACAGGGAATTCATCAAAAGACCAAGCTTATCAGTAACCGCCTTTGGCTCGCCAGTAATAACTAATGGGATAACAGCTTTGACTTTCTCTTTAAGATTGACTTTATAGAAATCTACATGTTGAAAATCTCGGGTAATATGGTCGCGTGTTACTTCATGAACAAGGGTTGGGATGGTTTTGTCACCTAGCTTTAGCTCAACTATTCCTGAGTGTCCGGCTTTTTCAAAAACTTCTTCAAAGTCTTTAGCTGCCATTTGTACTGCCTCAGAAGGAAAGTCATGGCCATAGATATTTCCGGGGAGGGTTCCTTCGCGTCGAAGCTTTTTTACTTTTTTTCCAAAAATTTCTCGCTTTTTTACAGAAAGCGTATGTTTTTGCATAAAAGTATTATACATAAAGGATATAGAGTATGCAATATAGGTTATATTTTGGGTGTATGCTACTATTGAGTGTATAAATGAGAATTATAGGCATAGATCCGGGCATTGGAAGAGTAGGCTGGGGAGTCTTGGATAGTCCAAAGCCTGCACAATTTGTTGTTAAAGGATTCGGGTGTATCGAGACCAAGCCTAATTCGGAAATTCCGGGCAGACTTTTTGCAATATATGATGAAGTTTGTCGAATAATCGATGAATATCGTCCTGATAGCCTGGCAATTGAGGATTTATTTTTTGCCAAGAATGCAAAGACTGCCTTTAGCGTTGGACAGGCAAGAGGAGTAATCCTACTTGCAGCCTCTCAGAAAAATCTAAAGATAAGTATCTATACTCCGCTTCAGGTGAAAAGCGCTGTCTCAGGATACGGAAAGGCAGATAAAAAACAAGTTGGACAAATGGTAAAGCTTTTACTACGTCTTAAGGAAATACCAAAGCCCGATGATACTGCCGATGCTTTGGCTATTGCTATAACTCACGGTGTGACCAAAAAATTTTAAAAATGCAAGCTACTTTTTACATATTAGGCTTCTTTCTGCTTTTTGGAAGATTTGTGTACTGGATAACGCTTGCTTTTAGGGGAAAAAACAATTGGAAAGTCTATCTCTCCCAAATTTTGGAAGGAATCCTTCTTTTCTTTATTTTTTCTCAGTATTTTGGTGGGGTGAAAGTCTTTCCATTTGAAAATAGCCCATTAAGCACGCTTTTAGGATTTTTATTAATTTTAATAGGAGTTGCTCTAAGTTTTATTTCTCAAAAAAAGCTTGGAGACTCTTGGACACACGCCGCCTCTCCTAAAGCCAAAAAATTAATTACAACAGGCATAT
>DASVCQ010000038.1:0-5245 GCA_036381535.1 Patescibacteria group bacterium
CTTATTCCAATCCAGAATTTTGCCAAAAATTGTCGGATTATTGGGTTTATTTAGCCAATATTCATTGGAGTAGTCTGCAATAGCCATTATAAAAATATAGTATAAATTTTTGTGGCTAATTGTCAAACAAAGATAATTAATTTTTGTTACTAGCCCTTTTGGCAAATGAGATAGCAGACTCGTAAATTTTCTCTCTTGGGTCTTCGGGGTCTTTAATTTCTTTAAGAAGTCCCTCGTGAGCGTCTCCGGGAATCATGACAAAATCTTGAGGATTGTATATTTCTTTTTTATACAGAGGGAGAGTCTCCCAGACTACCTTATCATCTTCACGCCCTCCAACAAAAAGGGGAACAGAATTTGGATAAGAGTATCTTGTATGGGGTAATATTTGGATTAATGTATCTGAGCCTTCCTTTGGATCATCAAGGGTAAATTCATTTTCGTGCCCGAGCCTTCTTTGGAGAAATTGAGTTTTTTCTTGGCTTCCGGATGGCATATCATAAATTTCTTTTCTGTAAGCAGCAGGTGAGAAAAGCATCAGACCTGATATTTTTTGCATAATAGAGAGGGCACATTTGCGATTTTTTATTTCTTCCGGGGTTTCTTCATGAGTACTATCCGGGCCTGCCATTTCAAGGAGCTTTTGCAAAATTCTTGTCGTCGTGTCTGCACCCATACTTATTCCGGCTAAAATATATTTTTGAGGTGGATTTGCTCTAGATTCGATATTTAGAAGTACCTCAGTCAAATCATCAATTCTATCATTCAGTGACTGTGCAAAATAATCCCTATCACTTTGCATTGGGATTTGGAGATTTTCTGCTACTTTTACATTTTTCCCAACACCTCTTGTATTAAAGACTAGAGATGAAAATCCTTCTTTTGCAAATCTATCTTGAAAATATTCATAAAGCTGCAGGGGATTGCTATTTTTATCTGGGTTTTCGCGGTTATTGGGTGCTGCACCGTGTGTGAAGACGATCATTGTTGTGCTGCCTGGGGGATTTACTTCACGCGCATATAATTGGTATTTACCAAATTTATCGTGCCCTTCAATCACCAAATTTGGATGAAGGGGGAGTCTTTCCATGCCATTTCTATAGTTAATTTCCGTATTCATTTATTCTTTATCCCAACAAAATCAACTTTTGGAATATAGCCTCTGATAAATTCCCAGAATTTATCGGCTGTTTTGTTGGAAAATTTGCCATATTTTCCACCTTCTGATTCTGAACATAACATATTTTCATATTTTCTAATTATATTTAAGACATCCTCACCCAACTCATTTAGTTGACTCTGGTAGGTCTTTGGATCAAGAGCATAATTGTCATTTACTACTTTAAAAGCGTCAAAAAGGTCTTTGTGGCTTTCCAGCATATCCTGAAAATATTGTTGGGACTTGGTCATTTAAGTAGTATAGCAAATCTATAATGGGATTTGTCTGGGTTTTTTCAAAGCAAATACATAAATAATGCGAATGTAGACTGACATTTATTGGACAAAATGCTTATTGCTACACATCAGAAAAGGAGTAAAATTAATTTTTATTAATGCTAAAAGAAAGGAGGTAAAGAATGAGTTTGGAAGGAGATAAACGTTCACCTGAAGCACGAAGAGCAAATCCAAGCAGAAGATCGGATACTCAAGCGGGAAATCCTACTAGACCTGTCGGAGGAGATGCTTTCCCTCCTATTGTTGACCCGGATAAAAAGCCCAACCCATATGCAAGTTACGAGGAAAAACCTGCAGGAGGACGATAAATAACCACATTTTTAAAAAATCTCCTTATAATTAGGGGATTTTTTAATTCTTGCAATTTATAAAAAACAGCGTAAAATTAATGGTTATTGCTAGGAAAGGAGGTGAAAGAATATGGTAGAAATTTTACCAATTGGAAAAGGACCAGTAGAAAATCCCGGAAGTCGGAGAAAAGGGGATTGGGGTGTTGATAGATCTCCAAAAAATGATTCTAGAGGAGAAAAAAATAAAGCCAAAGTTAATACACCTCAAATAAGTCAGGAAACAATAAAACAGTTAGATATACAAATGGATTAAGTATTAATTTTTCGAAGGCTCCTGAGGGAGCCTTTTTTTTGTGCTTTAGGATGGTCTTGGAAAATATGCTGAGGCAAATTCGTCTGCCTCTTTCTCTTGAATAGTTACTTCTTCTTTACTTTGTTTTATCTCAATAGAATTTCTGTGGCCTTTTATTACGTGTCCTATCTCGTGCGCTATGGAAAATCTTATTTGAATGGGGTCTTGAGAGAGAAGATCGTCACTAAGAAAAATTAAGTGCTGATTTTTGAGATCATTTCCTGTAAATGTATATGCCCATGCGTCTTTCATTGAGCCCACAAACCAGCAGCTTTCTATCAAATCATCTTGTATATCTTCCGGAAGAGTGCTTACTACCTCACTTACATAATGCTTTAACTTTTTAGTACCAATGAGTTTGCCATAAAATCTTCTTTGTATTTCTTCCAAAATCTCACTCATGAATGAATTATAACAAAAGCTTGATAAGATTTGACAAAAAACATTTTTGGGAGCATGCTGAATGTAGTGAGATTTCTGAGAATAAACTTAAAAATCAATAAAGACAGGAGGTGATATAAATGAAGTGGCTTCATATAGTAGCAGTACTCCTTTTAATTGTTGGAGGCCTCAACTGGGGTCTTATTGGACTTTTTCATGTTAATTTCGTTATGATGTTGGTTGGGACTTGGCCAATGGTTGAGAGTCTTGTCTATATTCTTGTTGGTCTTTCAGCTCTTTACCTTGTCTTTACACACAAGGGTGACTGCAAAGTCTGCAGTAAGAAATAAAAAAAGGTTATTTTTTGAAAGGAAGGCTTCTTTTCTATAAGATAGCCTTTCTTTCCGTTTTTCTTGACTTTTAAGCACAAAACGTGCTATGCTACCAGGTATACTGCCCCTATATTATGGAACTATCAGATAAAATCCGTCTTATTATAGGTGGTTTAGTGCTACTTGTCATTGCAATTGTTGTGGTAATATTTTTTAGCCATTCATCAAAGAAAAATAATACACAATCAACAAATGTTGAGGCTACACAGACTCAGGAAATGACTGAATCGCCGACCCCAACAGTAACACCTACTCCAACTTCTACTTCTCAATATCAGAATTCATATAACAGCTCACCTAGTACAACGGATTCTTCCCAGACACAAAATGGGGGAGATGTAACCCAGACAACGACTTACTCAAATTCGGGTTCTTATCAATCCCAACAGCAGAGTCAAAAAGTAGGAGTAAGTGTAAGTACAAGTTGTGGGAGTAATTGCTCAAATTGTAATTCAGACAATAATGATGACACTTCCTCTCAAGATCAGTCTCCAATGACTCAGTCTCAATCTCTTGGAGATATGACGCAAAGTCAGAGTTTCTAATTTCTGATATAATCTTTTTGTGAAGGGCAAAACACCACAATTACATTATTTTTTACTTTCTTTTTTTATATCTTTTCTGGCAGGGGGAATAGGACAAATTTTTACTTTCTCACAAATACCCATCTGGTATGCGGGACTAAATAAGCCTTTTTTTACACCTCCTAATTGGGTTTTTGGACCAGTCTGGACACTTCTTTATATAACTTTGGCAATTAGTTTGGGGATTATTTTTTCAAAAAGGAAAAGTGTTTTTAAAAAATGGGGAATCATTTTTTTTCTTATTCAAATTATCCTAAATTCTCTTTGGTCAATTTTCTTTTTTGGCCTGCACATTCCAATTATTGCCTTTTTAGATATTTTGGGTATGCTAACATTTACAGTACTAACGATTTATGTATTTTTAAAAATAAGCAAAATAGCAGGGTATTTGTTGTTCCCTTATTTATTTTGGATAACTTTTGCCTCACTTCTTAACCTATTTATCATTTTTTTGAATTAAATTGGTTTGGCAATAACAATAAATCTCTTTAAATCTGCAAATCCGTCGCAGGTGTACAAAAATAATGTTTCTCCTTTTTCTGAAGAAAAAATAGATGTTTTACTGGGATCTACTTGGATTGTCTTTGTGATTGTGTATAGATATATCCTTCCATCCTGAGTTGTAAGTGTAATTTCTTCCCCACTTTTAAGCCAGCGTATTGGGCCAAATCTGTCATTTGTATTATGTCCATAAAGAATAATTGGGCCACTTTCTCCAGGCCTTGCAGAAGTATCAAGGTGTGATATTCCATTCCCTGAGATTTGCCAAGTGTTATTTGAAATTACTGTCTCATCTATTTGGAGATTTATATTTACTGATGGTATTTGTATTCCAATTGGAATTGAGAATTTTTTTGAGATTTCAACTTTTGGAACTTTTGGAGTAAAAAATGAAAGCTGAACAAATTCATTTATATAAAAAAATGTTGGGATAATGACCAAAAGTACACCAATTGCAAAAAGCGATTTGGTCTCAAGAGAGCTAGTTAGCCAAAATTTATAAATGAAACCTTTGTGATTTTTAAGACGTGAAGAGTACTTTTTTTTGCGAGAGATATTTTTATTTACTCTTTTGACTGGCATAGGACTTAGCACCAAGTGCTAGTACCATCATACCAGCAATTAACATAAAATTCATGAGAGTTGTTGTAAAAGTTCCGGTTGAGGCCATAGTACTTGCCGCCAAAACTTCTTGAGATGGAGTAGAGTTATTATTTGAGTTGTTGTTAGAACTTGAATTGTTGTCAGATGATCCGCCACCATTTGATGGAGTATTAGTTGGTGTTGGAGTAGCAGACGGTGTTGCTGTTGGTGTTGGTGTATCATTTGGTGTAACCGTTGGTGTAATACAATTTTCCTCTATTTGACAAGGGTCCGTTGTCGGTGTAGGTGAATTATCTACTTTAAAATTATCTGTTTTGGTACTGCCACCAGGAAAAGTAGAAGACTCACTTACCCAAACTTTGTATTCTTTACCATTATTGGTTGTTGTATCATATCCTTGGGTACCATCACTATTTTTGATTAAGATTGCAGACAATTGGTAACATTGATCAAAATTACCATTTGTAACATGTACAGGTGTACTATTAGAACTTCCAATTGATGTTCCAAGAAGTGTACCATTTGGTTCTGTTACTTGTACATAGTAATATCCGTCTGTAAGTCCTGCAGCTCCTCCATGCATTGGGCCTCCATCAAGGTAAACGCTATCTTTATCACTAAATAAATTGACATTTGTGCCGTTACATACGACATCTGTAGTAAAGGTTGCTCCTGTTGTTGCGAAGG
>DASVCQ010000039.1:0-3210 GCA_036381535.1 Patescibacteria group bacterium
TACTCAAAGATGAATTTCAAAAAGAATACTGGGACACTCTAACCACAAAAATCAGGGACCAATACTTAAATTCCAAAGTCTATCCACCATCAAAAAATGTTTTTGAAGCATTCAATCTTTGTCCATTTGACAAAGTTAAGGTAGTTATTGTTGGGCAAGATCCATATCATGGAGCTAGGCAAGCAAATGGCCTATCATTTTCTGTAAATAAAGACATTCCTCTTCCCCCATCACTTAAAAATATTTATAAAGAAATTCATGAAGATTTAGGAATTACTCCTGAGAATTCTGGAGATTTATCCCGTTGGGCAAAGCAAGGAGTTCTTATGTTAAATAGTGTCCTAACAGTCCTGGCAGGAAAGCCCGCTTCTCACTCTGGGCTTGGGTGGGAAAAATTCACAGATTCAGTAATTTCTGCACTAAATAGTAAAAGAGAGCATATTGTCTATATGCTTTGGGGGAAATATGCCAGAGAAAAGGGAGCAGTAATAGATAGGGAGAAAAATTTAGTACTCACATCAGGACACCCATCTCCATATTCAGCCAATCTTTTTTTTGGTAACCATCATTTTTCTTCTTGTAATAAATATCTTGAAAAATACAATCCTCCACCAATTGATTGGAGATAATTTTTGCTTGACTATATAAGGCCTTCTCCGCTACAGTTAGTATATGGACGAGCACCACACTCATCATCTCTCTCATAAAGAAGAAAGCCCATATGACGTAAAGACTCTTCTATCTTGGGACGGCCCAGGCAGGCCTTACAAGAAAAGGACAAGAAGTTATTTTGCCAGTGTACTTCTTATCGCCATTTTGGTTGAGATAATTTTATTTTTATTTTCCCAATATGCTCTTATGGTTGTTGTTGCCTCACTTGTTTTTTTGGCCTTTGCCCTTGCTGTCTCCCCACCACGTGATTTTCATTACAGAATAAGCACAGAAGGAGTAATGGTTGAGGATCATTTTTTTATCTGGAAAGAATTGTATGATTTTTATTTCAAGAAAAAGTCTGGGCAAGATGTTTTGCATATCAGGACAGTCAGCATGTATCCGGGAGAAGTAACAGCAACTCTTGGCAATATTTCAGAAGAACATCTCAAAAAAGTACTTTTGCCATATCTTCCCTACAGAGAATACATAACTCCGACTTTTATGGAAAAGTCAGCCGATTGGCTAACCAAAAATTTCCCTCTTGAGAAAGAATAATTCCATATTGTTATATTGTTAGATGGCTAAATTGTTATTTTCGTCATTGCGAATCCGATTAAATCGGATGAAGCAATCTCAAAGAGAAAAAGCCCTTCCAAATCCTTAGCAAAGTGGGGCGGAAGGAGTGAGATTCGAACTCACGGTCCCGAAAACTCGGGACAGCGGTTTTCGAAACCGCCGCACTAGACCACTATGCGATCCTTCCAGCTTGCGTACCCGGTGAGATTTGAACTCACGACCTCAAGATCCGCAATCTTGTGCTCTATCCAGCTAAGCTACGGGTACGGATAGGTGTATTTTAGCTTATTAGAGGGTCCTGAGGCAAATAAAACTTCTTCTTGGAATTGGAGATTTAATCAACTACTATCTTTTTAGAAATTAGGTGAATTAGAAATTTCTCTTTGTCTCTGTAGTTTAGTGGACAAAACATCAGGTTCCGAACCTGAAGATCGGGAGTTCGACTCTCCCCAGAGATGCAAAATGGCTAATTCATATACTTTCATCTAATAATTCACTTTATTAAAAACTACACGCCCTTAAATAATTTTTCCCTTAAAAAGGTTTACACCACCTATCAAAGGTATATCTTGACATTAGGTGTATAATATATCAAATATGGCAAGTGAGTTTCAAAAATTAATTAGAGAACAACTTGAAGCAAAGAGAGCCGAAGATCTCCGTAGACAAAGGATGGCTCTAGAATCTGAAGAGTACGAAAGGCAAAGACCAGAGAGAGAAAGGAAGGAAAGAGAAAAAATGCAAAAGATTGGGGAACAATTAGAACTTAGAAAAACTCTTGAAATTGCAAATGAAAACTTTTGGCACGGAAAAGGAAAAGTAAGTGTAGAGGTAGATACAGATTCATACAAAGCAGTACTATCTTATCCAACAACGATACAACGTGTTTGGGAAGAAATAGAATGGACTGATCATGGGGGGGACGATAATCCCTACAGTTCAAGTAGTGTGGTAGACTCTGGAGTAAGTGCTATTCCCTTTGACCATAAATTGGAGTTAATAGCCCACTGGGATGCTGTAACCCTGACATATCCTAAACATTTACCTGACTCTTCTGAAACTTGCAACAACGGAAGTTGGCTTGAATTTATGGAGAGGGAGAAAGTAGAGGCTTTTCCCTCAGACCCTAAAGAATATAAGGAGCTATTGGAAAGACTTATTGAACAGGCAAAAAGGACAGATCCTGTTTTACTAAATTTGTATTCTGGGTTAATGACAAAGCCAGCTATGGGGTCAACTTATTACATATACGATTCAGGCGAGCACGTAAAGAGCTTTTACGAATTCACAAATCGGAAGTAAAGGAGATATTAAAGAGTATCTATTCTATTAAAGACAGGACAGCTCAATTCTTAGTATTCCTCTAGCCTTTTCCATCTTGCCCAAACATTTTACCCATAATTCTCATTTCACCTGAGAACATTAAAAGAAACTGAATAATCGTCCATATTCCAAGAATAATTAGTAGTCTTTTACCTGCTTCTTTTGCTACAGCTCTGGTACTAAGCAGTAATTCTTTCCTAGCTTTTGCTTTATCTTCTGGTTTTGCATGCCTCCACTCCTTAAATGATTGTCCCCATCTCCTAGCATAAGCTCCCAATCTCTGTTTAAGCTGTTTTCTGGCATCCTTATTATCTTCTTTATCTTGATCAGATTCTGTTGCAAGTTTCTTTTGGTATTCTGCAGTTGACTCAAGCTTATTTTTAACAGCTTGGCTATCAGTATTGCCCAATTTACTAAGATCATTTACTGCCAAAATTTCAGCTGCCTCTCCCCTGATCTCCGCTATTCTTTTGGCAAATTGATTTTCAAAAATTTTCTGTGCATCAGAAAATTTGACAGTATCTTTAGGAGATAAATGGTTGTTGCTACCTGATGCTTCGTCTATTCTGTCTGATAATTCCCCTAGTGTACCCTTTTTCTTCCGCTTAGCATCTTCACCAATAAGCTCTTTTTCTTTTGCTGATAAAAGTGCCTCTC
>DASVCQ010000040.1:0-2657 GCA_036381535.1 Patescibacteria group bacterium
GATGATTTAAAAGGTCTTGGTATTCCTGAAATTCTGGAGGAAAAAGACGGGATTGTTGCCATAGAATGGCCGGAAAAAATGATGTCCCTAATGCCAGGCAAAAGATGGGATATACATTTTAAGTGGCTGACTGAAAATCAACGTGAAATAAGTATTAATAATTTAAATCTATGAATGATGATATAAAAAGTGCAATAGAAACTTTAAAAAATGGAGGGGTAGGAATATTTCCGACAGATACTGTTTTTGGGATAGGATGTAGACTTGATGATATAGAGTCTATAAAGCGCCTATTTAAAATTCGCAATAGACCCAATGAAAAAGCAGTACTTGCTGTTGTAGATAGTATTGATATGGCACAAAAGTACTTACTGCCGATTCCCAGTGATGTGAAGGAAAAGTTAATGGATAAATATTGGCCTGGAGGACTGACGATTGTACTTCCTTGTGATACTAAAATGGTTCCATCTGTTGCAAGAGGCGGAGGATTGACACTTGGAGTAAGACAAACAAATCACCCTGTCCTTCTTAAAATTTTGAAAGAAGTAAAGGTCCCAATATGTGCGCCTTCTGCAAATTTTGCCGGCGGAATAACTCCAAAAACTTTTGATGAAATAGATAATAATCTAATAAAATTAGTTGATTTTGCAATTGATATGCCTTGTGGAGGCAATATGCCGTCTACTGTTATTGATTGCTCAGTTAGTCCTTGGAAAATATTAAGACAAGGAGCTGTAAATACTAGGATTTAGGATTTAAGATTATAGATTTATGATTTTATTTGAGGAATTTAAGAAAATAGATATACGAATTGGGAAAATTGTTGAAGCTCAACAATTAGAAAATGTGCAATATGTAACTCACAAATTGATCATTGATCTGGGAGAGCTAGGTAAAAAAGTTTCTTTTGTTAATATTAAAAAGTATAAAAATGATCAACTTCTTCAAAAGTTAGTAATTTGTGTTATTAATTTACCTGTTAAAAAAATTGGAAAAGAATTGTCAGAAGTATTATTACTTGGGACACCGGATAAAGATGGAGAGTGTATTCTTTTGGAGCCAGATAGCTCTGATGCTATTGTGGGAAATTCTGTTTACTAATATGAGTAAATTATTTATTGATACAACAAATAATAAAGAAGTGATTGTTCGTTTGACTATTGATAATACTGTGGATGAAGTCAGGCAGGAAATTCATTTTAACCGTGGACAGGTTGTTTTACCAATTGTCAGGGAGCTGCTCAACAAACATGGATTAAAACCACAAAATCTTGATGAGGTGGAAGTAAATGAAGGGCCAGGATCTTTTACCGGAGTTAGGGTTGGGGTAAGCATTGCAAATGCAATTGCCTTTGGATTGGGAATTAAAGTCAATGGTAAAAGCTTTAAAAAAGATAAAAAATTGGTTGAGCCTGTCTACTAATTTATCCAACTTATTGCAAACTAAAAGACAGATGATATACTTAAAATACCATGAGTATTTTTAAATTTCTTCGTCATCTTTTTATTCCCCACAAAACAAATAATCACAGAGCAAAAATAATCCATAACCAATCAATTATTGCAGTTGTTTTGCTTTTGCTTGGAGCATCTTTTGTTTTTAGCGTTACCAAACATTATTATCCCCAGGTGCTTGGAATCAGTGCAAATATTTCGTCTCAGGATTTGCTGCTTTTGACCAATGTTAAAAGAGCTGAAGCAGGTCTTCCTCCTCTTCAGTTAAATGACGAGCTGGCCCATGCAGCAGAAGGGAAGGCTCAAGATATGTTTGCAAAACAATACTGGGCTCACTTTGCACCTGATGGGACAAGCCCTTGGGATTTTATTCATGGAGCAGGATATAACTATGTCTATGCGGGAGAAAATTTAGCGCGCGGTTTTACAACTGCCCAAGATACAATTAATGCTTGGATGGCAAGTCCAGACCACCGGGCAAATATGCTTTCTCCTCACTATACGGATGTGGGATTTGCCGTTGGTTTGGGACCACTTCCCGGGGATGCGGAAACGGTACTTGTAGTTGAGGAATTTGGAAGTCGTGCAAATGCTCCGGCAAAACAAGTAGAAGTCCCGCCTGTTGTTGTAATATCAGTTACCCCAACTCCTGCTCCGGTTGTTGCTGCTTTGGGTGAGGAGAAAAAAGTTACACCAACTCCTACCCCAACTACACCTGTATTGGCAGTTGTAAAAAATAATCCGGTTTTAGATAGTGCGATGATTGCAAAAATAGTAAGCTTATTCTTGCTAGGAGTATTTCTAGTGGTCTTTGCAATTGATATGATAGTAACAGAGCAAAGAAAAACTGTAAGGCTTGCAGGACATAGCTTTGACCATTTGCTTTTTCTTTTGGGAATATTAGCAATTGCTATAGGAATTGGTGCTGGAATTGTTGGGTAATTTATGAAAAAACACTTAGGATACTATATTTCATTTCTGCTTATTTTAGGTGGGGGAATTTACGCGGTATTTTCTTCCCAATCAGACAAATCTTTGCAAATGAAATTTGTGGTGATGCTTGCTGGAGCGTATGTTATATGGGGAATACTTCACCACTACATTCATCATAGTGTGACTTTAAGACTTATTGTTGAATATATTGTAGTTGCTGCATTGGGAGTTGCGGTGGTCTTCTTTATCCTAAACGGCGGAATTTAATT
>DASVCQ010000041.1:0-18252 GCA_036381535.1 Patescibacteria group bacterium
AGGAGACTTCAAGGAAAGTAAGAGTATATCCTGATGTACCAGGTTCACAAATTGAAATTGTCCATCCAGCAATTATACTTGCTCAAAAATCCTCTAATGCATCTGGCAGAAATCCTAGAATTAAAGATGATGCAGATGTAGAAAGTCTTTTTGGGTATCTAAAACTTAGACCTTGGGAAAGAGAAAAATGGATAAGACTTGCTAATTTAGCAATAGATGCATTACCAAATGAGGAAGAAAGAAATAGAACCAGACGAAGACTTTTCGGTACAAATTCTACTCCCAGAAGATAAATTTTAGGAGACTTGTTAATAACAACAAGATAACTTATCTATATTGGTTTACTAATTTTCTTACCAAATCCTCAGCTCCAGCATTGTATCTATTCAGACTTTCACCATTTACCCTAACATCCTTTACCCCAGGAAACCAAATTTTTGGAGTAAGATTAATTTCCGGTCCACCTATTGTTTTTTGACTAAAATCTCTGGGGCAAAGGTGGATCTGAGAGGACTCGAACCTCTGACCTTTGCAATGTGAATGCAACATTCTAACCAACTGAACTACAGATCCAAGTATTCCCAATTCTACTACAATTTCCTTAGGTTGACAAAAAAAGATGGATTGGAGACAATAGATATACAATGTTTATTCTCCGAAAAGTCTACGCATTTTTAGTTGACACAATCCAGAGTATCCTTATTGCGGCCTCTGTTTTTTTGGTAATTTATATCTTCCTTTTCAGACCCTTTCAGGTAAATGGTGAGTCAATGTATCCAAATTTTCATGACCAACAATATGTCCTCACCAATCTTATTACTCTTCGCTTCGGGGCACCGGTCAGAGGAGATGTAATTGTTTTTAAGGCTCCACCTGACCCGGATAAGGATTTTATAAAAAGAGTGATTGGACTTCCTGGGGACACAGTTATGGTAAAAGATGGCGGCGTATACGTAAATGGAAATTTTCTAGACGAAAGCAGTTATCTTTCTTCTGATGTAAAGACATATGGAGGCGCATTTCTAAAAGACGGGGATACAATAACAGTCCCAAGTGGTGAATATTTTGTGATGGGAGACAACAGGCAATACAGCTCTGACTCAAGGGAATGGGGATTTGTCCCATCAGAAAATATTATTGGCAAATCTTTTCTTATCTACTGGCCTTTAAATGAAGCAAAAACAATCGGAAACCCTCTAAAGAAATAGTTTGATTTGTACTAAACTTTACGAGAAGACCTATCTCTTTTTCTTTTTACTTTCCCCCTTAGCAAATCTAGTCTTCTAACTCTTGGGTCTTTAGAAATTTGTTCGCCAACTTCTTGAAAATCTGTTACAGATCTTGTAAGTACCTCATTCATTGCTAACATTCCTTTAACTTCCGCTTGAGAAGGTCTTATCCCTTTCCTTGATCTTTCTTCTATTTCCGCTGTAACACCTTTAAAGTCTTTGGCTTCTTGCAATGATTGATCTGATAAAGCCTTCCATTTATTGAAAATAGGCAGTAATTCTCTTTCGAGTCGATTTGCCCGTCTTATAGCAAACCTTCCAAAAAGAAATTTGTCAGGAATAATATCTGTTAGACGCCAGTGGGGTGTTTCTCCTTTTTTTTGTGTCATGTGCATGATATTATCATACCCTATATTATATTGTCAACGCTATCATGATATTTTTCGCATTTTTTGTTACAATTTGTCCATGAGTAAAATTATTGTTGCAGGTGATAGTATTGCATACGGGAAATGGGACAGTAAAGGAGGCTGGGTAGCAAGGCTTAGAAATTACATTGATGAAAATTACAATATTGGAAAAGGTGGGAATTTCCAAGTATATAACCTCGGAATTCCCGGAGAAATAGTTCCAAGGCTTTCGGAAAGATTTGAAAAAGAGCTTGAAATGCGACTTCCAGAAAACGAAAAAACAAACAAAAAAAATTTAGTTATATTTGCTGTTGGTATAAATGACAGTTGTCCAAATAATTGGTTGGGTCTAAAGCAAACACCAGAAAATGAATTTAAATTTTCATTTGAGAATATGATAAATAGCGCCAGAAAATATAACTGTAAGATGGTAGTTATCGGTCTAACTCCAGTTAACTCGGAAAAATCAAAAGGTTTGCTCTTTTCTGACAATGAGGTTAAAAAATATGATAGATATTTATCTGAAATTTGTAGATCAAATCAAATACCAAAATTAGAATTGTTTGATGACCTATATTCTATAAATTTTTCAAATCTTTTAGTAGATGCTGTACATCCAAATGATAAAGGTCATGAGATAATGTTTGAAAAGATAAAAGAATACCTAACAAGCCAGAAACTTTTTGAATATCTTATCGTTGAATAGAACAAAATAGAAGGTTTAAGGATAAAAGAAGATTAATTTACTTTTGCACCTAATTTTTCAGCAATTTCTTTAATTTTTGGTGTTGTTAATTCTGGATTTCCATCTACTTCAATTATAAGTCTTGCCTTCTTTGTACTTTGGAAAAGATCTACTCTTCTAAGCTCTAAAAGCTCTTTTATACTATTTGCCATTGCGTCTAGCTCTGGCACATATAATTTGGATTTTTCACTGTGAGGCTCTTTTTTCTCAACTTCAGATTTAATTTTGCGGGCCATTTCTTCAGTCTCTCTAACTGTACTATTTTCTCTGAGTATTTTTTTGAATAAATCAAGCATAAGACCAGGATCTCCAAGAGAAATAAGTGGTCTTACGTGTCCTTCAGATATAACTCCAGCAACAAGTGCGTCTTTTATGGCATCAGGAAGTGTCAAAAGACGGATTGTGTTGCTGACTGCAGGTGCTGATTTCCCGACTCTTCTTGCAACTTCATTTGTCCCGAGTCCAAATTCATCAATAAGTCTTTTGTAGGCAAGTGCGCGCTCAATTGGATTTAGGTCTTCTCTTTGCACATTCTCAACAATAGACATTTCAAGTATTCCTTGAGGAGTGGTTATTTTAACAACTACAGGAACCTTAACCATACCAAGTATCTTTGCAGCGCGTAGTCTTCTTTCTCCTGCAATAAGCTGATAGCCTGCCGGTGTCTTAGCAACGACCAAAGGCTCAAGAATTCCTTGTTCGCGGATAGAATCTACTAATTCTGTGAGGGATTCGGGAGCAATAACGCCTCTTGGTTGCAAGGGATTTAGCTGGATAATATTTGTATCAAGCTCGTATAATCTTTCTTCTGTATCGTCCATGTGTTTTAGAGTACTTCAACCACCTTTTTGCCTCTTAATGTCTTGAATGTAACTGTTCCGTCTGCTACTGCATAGATTGTGAAGTCTTTTCCCATATCAACACCGCGTCCAGGATTAAATTTACTGCCTTTTTGTCTAATTATAATATTGCCAGAGATAGCTTTTTGGCCACCATATAACTTTACGCCCAAGCGCTTTGCGACCGAGTCTCTATTTCCTTTTGTTGTACCTCCTGATTTTGTATGTGCCATATAGTAATGTGAAAAGTTAATTTATTTTAAACCGAATTTTCACAGAATGCAAGGGTTATTTTGTATCTTCCTTTTTATCCTGTGACTTTTGAGCAGAAGCTGATTTTGTATTTTTGGTACTGATTGAAGTTACTTTAACACTTGTCATTATAGACCTGTGTCCAATAACTTTTCTATATCTTGCTTTTGCCTTGAATTTTGCAACTCTTACTTTTCTTTGCTTTTTTTCATCAAGTACGCTACCAACAACAACAACGCCTTCAACATTTGGTGTGCCAAATTGCCTTTTATCTCCGTCCACAAAGAGCAAAACACTCTCAAATGTGTAGGAATCACTGGGCTTAAGACCCAATTTATCAACAACTACAGTATCTCCTTCTGATACTTTGTATTGTTTGCCTCCTGATTTGATAACTGCGTATTTCATAACAGAGCTTTATTATAACAGAAAAGTCATCTGATTTCCAGCACGGATTTTCTTTTTGCAATGCTTCCAATTCCTGATGCTAGCGCAAGAAAAATGCTATTTGAAATAAGTGAGCTTCCACCATATGACACAAATGGAAGCGGTACTCCAACAATCGGTAAAATTCCAATATTCATCCCTATATTCACAAAGCACTGAATAAAAAGAAGGGAAAATGTTGCCCCAACAAACATTTTCTCAAAAAGATTGTCAGTCTCTCTAAATATTTTATAAAGTCTGTAAAGCAAGAATCCGAAGGCAAGAATTACAATCATTCCTCCAACAAATCCCAAATCTTCAGACAAAGTGGCAAACATAAAATCAGTATGCCTCTCGGGCAAAAATCTTAGGCTTGACTGGGTCCCCTGTCCCAGCCCTTTACCAAAAATCATACCTGACCCAACCGCAATAACAGCCTGAATTGCATTATATGAGGTGCCTAGTGGATCGTTGGTTAAGTGAAGAAAGGTAAGTATTCGCTGTTTTTGATAATCATGTAAAAATCGAAAAATAAAAGGAATTATGGCCAAAATCCCAGCAAAAATAGCCCCAAACCACCAAAGTGGAAATCCAAAGAAAACAAGTGTTAAAAGTGTTGCAAAAATATACATTAGAGCACTTCCCAAATCAGGTTGCTTGTAAATTAAAAAAACAATTGGAAATAGAAGAAGAAATAACTTGCCAAAAGTAGAAAAGGTTGTATTTTTGTGTGTTGCAAGAAATGAAGCTAAAGAAACAGCCAAAAAGGGTTTAAAAATTTCTGAGAATTGTATTCCATAGCCAAAAAAGGTAAGCCACCTGACAGCACCGCGACTTTCAATTCCCAGAAAAAGAAGAATAATGAGCCCAATAATGGATACTATATATATAGGCTTGGCAAAATCCTCATAGCTACTTAAATCTACCTGAATAAAAAAGACAAATATTACCAAGGACAAAAAGGAAAATAAAATTTGGTTGCGAAAAAGCACCACATTTATGGAAAAAAGTGTGGTAAGACTGATAAAGAGTAAAACAATAACAGGAGCAACAAGTTGCCAATCAACCCGTCTTAGGACATTAAGATTCATACCCTTTTAACCTTGAACTCTTCATTTTTTACAAATTCTTCAACTAAGGCTTTCTTCTTTATATACTCTTCAAATTCCATTGGCCAAGCAGGCAGCTGCACTATAACTTTTTCAGTAAGAGATGTCCCTAATTTCTTTCTCTCCTCCTGAATTTTTCTGACTATTTCACGCGCCTCTCCTTCATCTATAAGACTTTGTGTAAGATTTATATCAATTTTGGCTCCTAATTCTCCTTTTTCATATACAGCCTTTTTAATATTTAACTCATCAAGCATAATTTGCTCTAACTCATCACTTAATTTGGACTCAAAGGAATATTTTATTTCTCCCAAAGGCTGCCTTACTTTCATGCTGGCTTCTTTTCTTTGAGAAAGCCCTATCTCAACAATCTTTCTTACAACATCCATTGACATAATCACATTTGTCTCACCAAGTGAATTATCTGACTCAGGCCAGTCAGACAAATGGACTGATTCCTCACCAGTCAAATTTGTATATATTTCATCTGAAATAAAAGGTATAAATGGAGCAAGAAGCGCGACAAGTCGAATCAAAACAGTATACATTGTTGAATAAAATGCATTTTTGTCCTCTTTGTCTTCAACATCCGGACCTACTCTATCGCGACTTCGCCTTACGTACCATAAAGATAAATCATTTACGAATTTTTCCAGGGATTCTGTTGCACCCTGAGGATCAAGAGCCTCAAGTGAAGTTGTTACCATTCTGACTGTTTCATTCAACCTTGCATTTATCCAAATATCCAAAATATTTTTAGGCTTATCTCCAAGATTTTTAGGTTCCCATCCGTCTACATTTGCATAAGAAACAAAAAAATTGTAAACATTCCAGAGCATTAGATGAAATTGTCTTCTCGTCTCATCTGCCCTTTTATAACCAAAAAGAAGATTTTGCTCAGGATCTGTTGAGGCATACATCCAGCGCATTACATCAACCCCGATTTTATCTGCTCCTTCATTAAATTCTATAGCATTCCCCCAAGATTTATGCATCGGTCGTCCATCCTCAGCAAGCATTGAGGCATATCCTAAGATTTTCTCAAAAGGATTTGTTTTCTCAAGCACTGTAGACATTGCAATAAGGCTATAAAACCAATTCTTAAATTGCCCAGGAAAGGATTCGGTAATAAATTGCGCAGGAAACCACTCTTTCCAATACTTTTTATCAGTCATGTAGCTTACTTTTTTTGTCTGAGGATCAACAAGAGTTGAGAAAGGGACAATCCCTGCATCAAGCCAGACATTTCCAACATCATCGATTCGGCTAACAATCTCCCCGCAGCTACTACAAGCAATCTTCACATCATCTATAAATGGCTTGTGAGGAGAATGCCCTTCAAATTCATTCCATCCCTCAACTGCTCTTTTCTGCAACTCTTCACGACTTCCAATTGCTTCAAAATTGCCACATTTTTGACACTCATAAATAGGCAATGCAAGACCCCAATATCTATTCTTCTTTGAGATAAGCCAGTCATGCATATTCTTTAGCCAATCTAATTCCCGCTCGAGCCCAAAAGATGGGTGCCATTCTATTTTTTTGGCCGTCTCAATCATTTGCTCACGAAGTGTAGTCTTGCCATTTTTTTCCTCAACATCCATAGCAATATACCACTCCTCAGTTACCTTCCAAACAAGCTCTGTTTTGCATCTCCAACAGGCAGGATAGCGGTGTGTATAACCCATGGATTTAAGCAAAAATCTGCCATTTTCAAAAGATTTTAGATAATCAATTATTATTTCAGGATGTTTTTTGGCATTTTGTCCTGAGTACTCATTCATTCCCTCAACATAAAAAGCTTCATCATTAATTGGTGAAATAATTGGAAGCCCTTCTTCTTTACCCAAATCAAAGTCTTCTTTTCCTGCACCTGGCGCAACGTGCAAAAGGCCAGTTCCCTCAATTGCCGTAACAATTTTTGTTCCGTCAACCACAGTGTGGAATTTTTCAGGATTTTCACTTCTTGCTTTCTCAACTATAGGTAAGTGATCAAATGGAGCGATGTACTTAAGCCCAAGCAGCTCTTTACCGGAAATTTCTTTAACAATTTTAAATTCAGAAGAACCCTTTCCAACACTGTTAAAGATGTACTCCGCAACATCTATAACTTTTCCTTTTAATGTCCTGGTTGCACCCAATCCATTTTCATCTTTGGCTATAAAAATTATTTTTTCTTTATTTTCTACATTTTCCAAAATCTGATAAGTGTATTTAATATTTACTCCAACTGCGACATTTGCAGGTACAGTCCAAGGGGTTGTTGTCCAGATAAGAAGAGAGGTGTTTTCCCAACCTGGGGTAACAATAGGTAATTTTACAAAAACAGTCTCGTGCGTTAATTCTTTATAGTCCTCAGTGAGCATTTCATGCTGGGATATTGCAGTCTGACATCTTGGACACCAAGGTACACTGTCTGCCCCTTTATACATCCATCCTTTTTCATGGACTGTTTTTAGGAAGTACCAAATCATGTAATTATTTTCATCAGACATGGTGTAGTAGGAATTATCCCAGTCCATGAAGTTACCAAGACGTTTTGTCTGCTCTGTTTGAATTTGACTGAATTTAAGCACACGTTCTTTACATAACTCAACAAATTTTGCGATAGATGCCTTTTTATCACCTTCAACCAAATTTTCTATATCCCGTTTATTCCTTATTCCCAACTCTTTTTCTACCTCAACTTCTACCCAAAGACCTTGACAATCAAATCCATTTTGAAACCTTTCTTTGTACCCACGCATGTTATAAAATCTTTGCCACAAATCTTTGTAAGTCCTTCCCCATCCATGATGGACTCCCATTGGATTGTTAGCAGTAATTGGGCCATCTATAAAAGAGAATCTCTTCTCTGAGGAGTCATTTCTATGAAGATATTTTTTAACAATGCCTTCCTTATACCATTTATCTAGCATCTCGCGCTCTTTTGCGGGAAAATCTATCTTTAAATCAACACTTTTAAACATGAGGATATTGTATATGAAATTAGCCTAGTCTTCAAGCTGATTATCGGATATTGAAAGCTTTTTTCACCAAACACGTAAGTAAGTTGATTTTACATCTTGTAATATTTACTACTCTTTTATATACTAAATTTGATGGCGCGAGAAAATCCTTCAGCACCACCGGGAGTACAAAGACAGGTTGTTGCCCCACCTGGATTTCTTTTGCAAACAGTAAGCCATAACCATTTAGCCGCGTTTTACTCTACAGAGTCTCCTACCCAACCTGAAAGTCAGCCAAAAGTTCAAAGTCTGATACAAAAAATTAAAGAAAAATATATTTACGGCGTTGATAACTTTTCCATACTTGCAGGCGATGACGGAATGGCTATAGCAAAACAAGTTGGAGTAATTCTAAACAAAAAAATCCCCGGAAATATAGAACCTTTTGCAAATGGAGAAAAACACGTTGTGATAGACCCTGAGGTTGCTAACACAAAAGATGTATATATTATCCAATCGGTAAATACCAATCCAAATAGTTCGCTTCGAGAGCTAAAGCATTTAGAGCTTGCGGCAAAAAGTGCGGGTGCAAATAGAATTACCACTATCTATACCCTTCTTCCCTACGCCAGACAAGATAGAATTGAGCAACCAGGCGCTGCGGATGCTGCTAGAAATGTACTACAAGAAATACTTGATGCTGGCTCACATAACTACAGAAAGAGAAGACACCAGTCAAAGCTTAAGGCAGATACCAATATTATAGTTATCGAAAACCACTCGGAAGGACCTCTTAAGATAGTTGAAAAGGACAGTCATTTAAATTGGCTCAATTTGGACACTCTTCCCATACTTAGGCCACGTATAGAACAATTAATCAAAGAAAGAAATTTAAATGTATTTATAGGATATCCAGATAAAGGCGCAGCAAAAAGGTATGATAATTATGTAACTACTTTTACTCCGGGAATTGAGCCCGCAATGTGCAATAAAATTCGAGACATTCATCAAAATAACAAAACAAGAATTGACGGAATGTTGGGGAATGTAGAGGGAATTCTTGGAAAAGATGTTTTAATGCCTGATGACATGATAGACACAGGCGGCACAACACTGGACGCTGCACGTGAATACAAAAATCACGGAGCAAGAAGTGTTTGGGTAGTAGCAACACATGGAATTTTATCAAAAGATGCACTCACTAAAATGAATGACCATGCAATTGACGGAGTAATAATTACAGACACAGTCCCACCCAGACCAGAAGTCTTGGCTCATCCAAAGATAGAGATTGTCCCGATTGCGCCTTTAATTGCTGAGACAATTAGAAGAATTGAGGAAAGACTCCCATTAGGAGAATTGGTAAAGACAAAAAGCAAAAATTTTGAAGCGTCTTACAGAAAATGGAGAAAAATTAATAAGTACAGAAGACGTAAAGCAAGAAATATCTAACCTACCCTTTGGGCTTTTCTTCTCTCATGAAGCATTCTATCATATGCTTTAATCCAAGGCTTATGTTCTTTATATCCAATTTTTACTCTCCCGCCTAATTGTGCTTTTAATAACTCTTTTCTTGCCTCACTGTCTTTGTCTTTTCCCTCTCGTCCATTATGATGCTCACGACATAAGTGCTGAATATTCTCAGGTGCACCTATTTGCTCAGGCGTCCAACCAAGTCGTCTTGCAATACTTTTGGGTGTAATATGGTCTCTTGTTGTCCCTAATTTGTCACATGGAGTCCCGTCTTCATCAACATGCTCACAATAATATACTTTGTCTATGTATTCTGCCCCATTTTCCCTCCCACGCCTGGCATGTTCATTTCTTTTTTGCACTTTTTTTATGTACTGGAGCTGTTCCTCTTTTGATTGGTCTGGTGTTGGCTTTAAATCTTCCATTATTACTTATTATGCGGCGCTTGTTCGTCTATCTTTGACTCTAAGTCTTTTTATATCTTCAACATACTCGTCATAAGTTACTCCGTTTTCCTGAGCTAGCGCATCAAAAAAATCATGACAACCCGGCTTGCAAAGAGGCACTCCATTTTCTATATTTCCCATTCCTCCCATAGATTTAGGAACTTTATGGTGAATAGTAATTCTGCGTCCATTCTCCCTATACGGATTTGGTCTTTCACCACAAAATGCACAACATCCATTGTGTTCTCTTCGCAATGTCTTTTTATCTTGCGGTGAAAATTCCTGTGGGCCGTATTCAATATTTCTTTTCATGAAAAAATAAAATCTGATGTAAATTTCTGTTATCTATAGGGGGCAAAAAATGTAGGGCCAAAACCCAAAGGAGAAAAAATACGATTAGTTGGTAATTCGTATACATCCTGATGCAATAATTGTTGAATCGGTGTCAAATGAAGAAGAAAAAGTGAGGCTTATATATGTATCTGTAGCTAACATCTATTACCATTATAGTAATAGAAAAAAATAATTTGCAAGAGGGAATTTTGGGTTTTAGACAAATTCAGACGGACTTCTGGTTACTTCTTCAAGCTTTCCAATCTGAGCCCTTTTTTTTGCCAATAAGTCAGGGTCTTTAATACCTGGAAGCTCTGATTTAAGCTCATCTAGTCTTTTTCTTAACTCATCACTAAAAGCATTTCGTCTTAAAGTGGATATTCTTCTTTTAACAAATTTACCAAATCCCATACTAAATCGGAATATAATGCTTATTGTGGTATTTGTCAAATTGAAAGTTAAAAAGGTACCAAATCGTCATTTACTGTCTCAACCCTCTCCTGAGGAAGAATAAATACATCCTGATAATCAGATGTCCCCACAAATTTTGCCCGACCATTTACAATAGTCTCCAAAGGCTTACACGCATAACAACCACCTTTTGGACACCTAAATTGTTTTGCTGCTCTTGCTTCCTTTATTTTAATTCCTATATCTAGCACTTTTTTGTGCGCTTCGTCCAAATCCGGCAATGGCATTTCGGTTGGCTCATTGTCTCTTTCTAAATACCAATAACTAATTTTACTAACAGGCCTATTTTGTAAATTTTTGACAAGCAGTGCATAAATTGGAAGCTGAAGTGAGTCTTCTTTTTCAGAATTTACACCAGTCTTAAAATCTATTATGTGCACACTATCTGTTGAAGGTATGTATTCAAGCCAGTCAATTTTTCCGCAAAGAATAATATCATCTTTTTCTGAGAGAAAAAATCTTGGAGGCAGACTGTCAGGTGAGGTAAGCTTGATGGCTTTGTTAAGAACCGGCCCAGGATGAAACATAACTCTATTTATCATTATTGCCCCGCGATTTTTGTATTCCAATTCCTCTTTTTCATCTGCAAATCCTCCTTTTTCTCCACTTATCTGCTCCCAAGCACTATTATACTGCTCAATTAAAGGCTCTTTCATTCTGTCTTCTGATTTAATAATGGATAGTGCCTCCAAAACCTGATGGACAATTTGACCTAAAGCAAGAGACGGACTTATAAGAGTCACTTTATTATTTGATTTAGGATTTCTGTAAATGTGGCGAATATAATATGCCCTAGGACAACTTAAAAAATCGCCAATTGATGAGTGTGATATCCAAAGTGAAGGAGTTTTTTTAGTTTGCATTTAGGCTAGTATAGCAGAAAAAATTACACTTTGTGTATACTATACTGTATGACCAAAAACCTAATTTTTTCCTCAATTCTTTTTTTAGTACTTTCTATTTCATTTTTTATTTATTCCAAAAATTATTCAAGCCAAATTAATGTTCCAATTTCTGAAATAACCCCTGTACTTGGAGAAATGACCAAGACAGCAGATTGCGTGTCCTCATCCGGCATGCCTGATAGCAACTGTACTCCTGGCGCAATTTTTCCAAACGCAACCAAAGAACAGATTTGTAAAAGCGGATACAGTAGCTCTGTTAGAAATGTGTCTACCTCAACTAAAAAGAAAGTCTACATAGAATACGGAGTACTATCTCACACAACTGGCGAATATGAAGTGGACCATTTAATAAGCCTTGAGTTGGGTGGATCAAATGATATCTCAAATTTATGGCCAGAGGCAGCAAAGCCAACCCCGGGTTTTCATGAAAAAGACCTGGTAGAAAATTATCTACACGAAATGGTTTGTAGTGGGAAGATAAGTCTTGGCAAAGCACAAGAGCTAATCGCTCACAATTGGACAGAGGTTTATAAAAGTGTTTCAAATATAGATTCTTATAACTGGAGCAACAGACACGACCAATAAATTTTCAATCTTGACATTTCCTATAGGATAGGTTATAATCTTGTAATGAATAAAGAAAGAATAAGTATAGCAGCAAGAAAAACAGCAGAAATTGCCCTAAAATATGGGGTTCCTCTTACTGCTCTTGCAGTCTCAGTCCTCGCACTCAAACACGGAGTTTTTCAGCATGTTCAAGTACCTTTTGCTGGGCACACTGAAGGACAATTAGGGAATAATTGTATTCCACAACCATATGGTTTGTACGGCAACCCTCTCCCACCTGCCGATCCTACATGTCATTATGTAGATAGTATTCAATATACCGATAAGATAGGTCAGGGGCTTTTTGGACTTACTGCACTTGGTGGAGGAGGTACCGCTTTAGGGTTTGGGATAGCAGACGTCGTTAAATTTCTTAAGAGATAGTCTAGGCCACCTTTCCCAATTCTACCCACTTACCAGGTATCATAACCTCTCCGTTAAGAGATTTGGTTTGGTATTTTTTGGATTTACCATCAGGTCCTTTCACTTCAACCTCAGTCCTATAAATTCCTCGTCTCCTTTCACTGACCATCTGCAGACCCTCATTTACATCACTTTGTCCCATATCCTTTCTATATTCAAGAAATTGAGACAAAAGGTCTATCTCAGCGTCTAGTCCCACAACAGCTGCACGTCCCGCTGCTTTTGCTTGAGATTCAGAGGCGTTAAAAAGTAGCGCGGCAATCATTAAGTCATATCTGCATCCATCCATATCCATACCGGCCGGTGCACCTGCACCCTCTAAAGTTAGACTATCAGGATGAGTTTCTCCCAGTGTATTTCCATGTGGAATTATATTTACTGCTTTTATTCTAAATTTAGAGGCTGCAACGTGTATTATTTCATGCCTTGAGACGCGTCCTGCTTTTGTCAATTCCTCAGGTTTGAAAAGTCGTCGTGAGGTAATAGTATGACCACTATCTAAGTGTCTTATTTGACCTAGTCCTAGTGAAATGTCAGGACTTCCCATTTGCCCAAATTGTACGGCCTTTCAACTTTAAAAACAATATGGAGTTAGTGAGTTTTGTCATGCTTATTACTATCACCTCCATTATCATGACTACGCCATGCAGGAGTTGGGGCCTGAGTATTTGTTGGATGAAGCATAATAGTTGGGGATGGGACTTGAGTAGGGCTTGGCGAAGGTATAGGCGTTGATGTCGGCTCAGGTGTTGTTGTGAGTGTATCCTGAAGATTTTGTAAATCATTTTGAGTCTGGTTAAGTTGGGTTAGCAATTCCTGTTGATCTTGAGTTGTCGGTGATGTATTTTGAGAAGGAGTAGGAGTTGGAGTGTCAGCTGTGTCACTCAAACTTGTTGAATTGCCAAATCCTGTAAACGTCGTTGAAGGCTGACTTACTACAGCACTAATTTTCTGAAGATTATCTTGGTATTTTTGGATTGAATTTGCCAGGTTTTGCTCTGCCTGTTGCTTTTGTTGTGGATCAGAAATTGTATCTACTGTATTTTTTGCATCCTTGACTGAATTAACAAGAGCAGCAAGTGTATCATCACTATAGACTAATGTATTACCAAAATTTCCACCATTGGCATAGGCATTTTCAATAAGTGTTGTTGTTTCATTTGACCTATTATCTGCAAGCGTTAGTAAATAATTTGTCCTGCCGTAGGGAGTCAAAGACTCAATGGCTAAGACACCTGCCTCTATACCCTTTTTAATAGGATAAAGAGTATCACCAGGAATACTTTTTTCGGCAAAGTACCCAAATGCTGTTGAGGGGATAAGAAGAGTAAGTAGAATAACTGCTCCTATAAAAAGTGCTTTTTGCCAAAGAGGCTCCAGGTCATCTACCACATATTCAACATCTACCACATAACTATCGTAAGTCTTAAAAAAGATATTGTCCAGAGGATTTCAAACAAATTAAAAATTATTCAACAAAAGTGAGTGCTTTGCCCTTTTTATCCGCTCTGCCTGTTCGGCCAATTCTGTGAATGTAGTCCTCCATTGATGCAGGCATTTCGTAATTAATAACATGAGTTACATTCTCTATATCTAGTCCGCGTGAAGCAACATCTGTTGCCAGAAGTATTTTTATGTCTCCATTTTTAAATTGCTGCAAAATTCTTTGCCTTTGATTTTGGTTTTTATTTCCGTGAATTGCACCGGCTCTAAATCCACGTTTTATTAATTCATCAGACAATCTTTGAATGCCCCATTTTGTCCTACCAAAAATAATAACTTTTTCAAATTCATCTTGTGCCAAAAGATTGTGTAGGACATCTATTTTTCTTTCTCCTTTTGGAACATGAATAACATCCTGATCAATATTTTCAGCTGCATCCTGCTTTTTTACACTGACTGTTACAGGATTTTTGACAAATTGTTGAATAATTTCCCTGACTTTTCCATCAATTGTTGCTGAGAAAAAAAGAGATTGTCTATTGAGAGGAAAAAGTGAAATAAAATATTTAATATCATTAATAAATCCTATATCAACCATTCTGTCTGCCTCATCAAGCACAACTGTATGAAAAACAGACAGTAAAAGCGCACGCTCGCCTATTAAATCTTTTATTCGACCCGGTGTACCTATGACAAATTGTGGAGACATCTTTAATTCCCCCTTCTGACGCCCAAGACTCATTCCTCCGATACAAAGAGTAGATTTAATTCCAAGACCACGCGAGAGAGACTTTAATTCTTCATTAATTTGAAGAGCTAATTCTCTGGTTGGGGCTAAAATAAGGATGCGATCATTTTTTTGAAGATGTGCTTTTTGAATAAGAGGAATTAGAAAAGCTGCGGTTTTACCTGTACCGGTATTTGCAATACCTATAACATCTGAGGAGTTAAGAATTGCAGGGATGACTTTTTCTTGAATGGGGGTTGCAAAAATATATTTTTTGTATTCAATATTACTTAATAATTGAGGCAAAAGTCCAAAAGCCCTAAATCCTATTGTTGAAATCTGCTCTGGTTCTTCTTCACTTTTGCCCTTTTTGATTACTTCAACAGAGGCAATTGCATTTAAAAGCTCCCTATTTCCTAAAGAGACAATTTTTCTTCTGTTATTAAACTTTTTATTTGGTTTAAATCTTTGCTTGTACATATTTTTTTATATAAATATACCTGCTTAAAAACGTGGTTGAGAAGAGGACAGAAGATACCATGTAGTAAAAAAACTTGTAATGACTATTATCTTTAACTAATCCAATTAAACCTACTATTAAGCAGATACATTTATATAATCTGCTTGAAATATTATACCAGATTTGCAAATAAAAATCAAGCGACTATGGGATATTTTACTGGGGAGGCTGGAATGGCGGGCGCGGAGGCCTTCCGGATTGCTGAAAATTAGGCATACCGCTTGCACCCGCACCCACTCGCATATTCTGATTTGAGGACATCTTTATAACCTGACTTCCCCTAAAACATCCAATTGTATATGGATATTCATCTGTCATGACATAATGATACACATTCTGCATTTGCCCATTCCACATTACTTCACTGGTTATGCCGTGACACTCGTCCAAATCTGAATTTGTATATTCTTTCCCCGCGCTGTCATACATACTATATATTCCATATCCATCTAAGGCATACCCTACAAGAGTATTATTTTCTTTAGTCTCAGGCAAACAATCACTTGGTCCGTGGTAATGATACATTCCTGATGATTGTGGATGACCGTCACATTTGTCTTGTACTTCGTGTGCAACTGCATCCCGTCCAGATTCATCAAGTCCGTTAAATATTGCCACCCCATCTATTGCAACTCCAATCATTCCCATCCCAACACAGGTCGGAGTACTTGCCGTTTGAGGATTTATGGGCAGAGTCAAGGTAATATTTTGAGACTTTATACTATTTGGATTTCTATCATATTGATAAGCGGGATCTGATGAAGAGATAGGAAAAATTCCGGTCGTATAGTTAACTGGCAAACCATTACCGGTAATTATTCTACTAGTGCCAGATGTTGTTATAGAAAAAGTAGCATTGGGCCAGGATACATCACCCAGCACAGAGATTTTCTGGGTTTTGTCCCAAAAATTACCGTTTATCCAATTCCCTGCATGTTCTGCACCACCGCCAGTGAAATTCGTCACGCAAGAATAAATATATCCTTTCTGAGGACTTGAAGAATATTTTCCGTCTCCAAGCGGAATTTGAGTCAAATCACCTGTCCAACCAGATATATCAGAAGATGTCGAAGATGAGTTATTTTGGGGAGTCTCAACTTCAAATCTTGAAAACATATTAACCAAAGGACAAAAAATGTCCCAAAAAGAGCAATTCTTATATATGGTTGTTGAAAGCCCCAAAACTTTGGGAGGCTCGTATTGTCTTGCCAAAAGATTACTTATTGCCAGAAGCGTAATAAGGCTTAAAAAAACAATCCATCTTAAGGAAATTTTGCAGAAATATTTACCATGCTTTTTTGCAGAAATTTTCTTGGTCTTTTTTTTCATTTCTTATATATAGTATGTCCTTAAAATCTTTACTCTGTCAATAGTGCTATACTTAATTTATGAAAAAGATTTGGCTTATTCCTATCTTTTTTGTTCTTCTTCTTACCGGAGTATTTATCTCTAGAAAACAAACAGTAAAAGTGCCGTCTTTAAATAACCCCCAAGCATCCATAAAGCCTAGTGCTAACAGCTATCAAATTTCCAGCGGATCAGTCCCAAGTATCCCATTTAGTCTTCCCAGTGGATATACAATCCATATCTTTGCATCAAATTTAACAAATCCCAGGGATATGATATTTACTCCCAATGGTACTCTACTTGTCTCAAGCCCCAAAGAAAATGAAGTCTATGCATTGCCTGATAAAAATCAAGACGGTGTTGCAGACCAAAATATTGTGATTATAAGCGGAGAAAATCATCCACATGGTCTTGCTTTTTATAATACTCATCTTTTTGTAGCAGACGTAGATAGAGTTGTTAGATATACTTGGAATGATTCAACTCTTTCTGCCTCAAAAGACAAAAATCTCTTTAGCCTTCCTGAAAATAATGACCACAATAATAGGACAATTCTATTTGATAAAAATGGCAATCTTTTTGTAAGTGTTGGCTCAACCTGCAACGTATGCCACGAATCCTCACCATTTTCTGCAACTGTTTTAAAATCAAATGAAAATGGAGACAGCCCAACAATTTTTGCAACCGGCCTTCGCAATGCAGCATTCCTGGCGCTCAACCCTACAACCGGCGAAATTTGGGCAACAGGCATGGGAAGGGATTATTTGGGAGACAATTTGCCACCTGATGAAATAAATATACTCATGTCAAACCAAAATTACGGCTGGCCATACTGCTATGGCAATAGAATACATGACAATAACTTTGACCCAAGAAATACTCATTCGTGTAGTAGTACAACTGCCCCAATTTATGAAATTCCTGCACACTCTGCTCCACTTGGTTTGACTTTTATAAATAGCTCCCAATTCCCAAGTGATGAGCAAGGGGATTTGCTGGTTGCCTATCATGGTGATTGGAATAGGTCTACACCCATAGGGTTTAAAATAGTACATTTGAGAGTAAACGGGAATAATATATCAGGCTCGGACGATTTCCTAACAGGATTTCTGCAAAGCTCTAATGCATCAGATGCTCTGGGAAGACCTGCTGATATGATTTTTGACAGTAAGGGGAATTTATATATTTCAGATGACAAAGCAGGGAATATTTATATAGTACAGAAGAAAGGATAAAACTACTTTATGGAATTTGCCATCTCTGTTATTCTTTGTCGTATAGAAGAAGTTACGGTGCCAGGTTTGTAGTCTCCATATTTTACAGCTGCCCGAACTGCTTGGCTTTCCGAAATACCTACGTACTTAACTTTAGGAGAAGATCCACCGTATGCTGCAGACATAGCGCTACCATGAATTTCTTCCTTAAAAAGTCCACGACCGTCACTATTATTCATGAGTAAATACCCCTCGCTATATTCAGAATCCTCTCTATAACTTCCTAAAATAATTGATCTATCCAATGCTTTTAAAAGACTAAGAGCTGTATTCCCCTCTCTACTTTTCATAAAAGCAGTTAATTGATTTATATCTTCCTGAATAAG
>DASVCQ010000042.1:0-10841 GCA_036381535.1 Patescibacteria group bacterium
GTTATGTGCTCGTGTAAAAAAATAAGCGCAAAGATACTTGTCCACATACCAAAAGAGCTGGCAATAGGTGAGACAAGTGAAATTTTGCCGATTTGGAATGCACGAAGGAAAAAATAAGATCCTGCTACTTGAAGAAGTGAAGCAATGCTCATAATAAAGAGAAAAGGTTGGGAGAAATTAAAATGAAGACCAATTATTATCCCCAAAATATAGAAAAGTCCGATTCCAATTGCAAGCGACCAAAATTGTGTTTTTGTACTGCCAATTCTTTTGGATGCAACAGCGCCAAAAAAATCACTCGTACCCCAACCAAACATTCCTAAAATTCCGTAAATGACTCCCTGCAGAAACATAAAATTATTGTATCAGATTATTCTTCGTCAGAGGAGGGGAGAGCGTCTTGAGTCTCTAATTTTTGCTCGGCCTCAATCATACTGTCTATTTCTCCCTCCATTAATTTTGGCAAGTTGTGGAAAGATTCTCCAAGTCTGTGGTCTGTGACTCTGTCCTGGGGGAAATTATATGTTTTGATTTTTTCATTTCTCATGCCTTTTCCAACCTGTGCTCCGCGAAGTGTACCTAATTCTTCATTACGCTTTTGCATTTCTATTTCCCAAAGTTTTGCACGAAGCATTTCCATGGCAATTTCGCGATTTTGTCCCTGAAAGCGCTCTGTCCTGCATACTACGACAATGCCTGTTGGGATATGCTTGAGTCTGACAGCTGTACTTACTTTATTAACATTTTGTCCGCCGTGTCCGCCTGCACGAAATGCCTCAAATTCTACATCTTGAGGGCTAATATATAAGTCTACATCTTCAAGCTCCGGCAAGACATAAACGGTAGCAGTTGAAGTATGCACACGTCCGCGCTTTTCTGTCTCAGGAATTCTTTGAACCCGATGTACACCCGCTTCGAATTTAAAGGTTTTGAAAGCATTGTATCCTAAAATTTTGACAACACTGTCATCCAGCTGCTCGATTTTAAATCCTTTTAATTGAGCGTACCTGACATACATTCTCATCAGCTCATCTGCCCATAATTTTGCTTCTTCTCCTCCTGCAGCGCCATTTGTTTCCAAAATTGCATTGCGCTCATTCAGATAATTCTCATCAGGTTCTTCAGGCTGCATTGTATCCTCAATTGCTTTTTTCTCTTCCTCAAGTTGTGTTATTTCTTCACGGGCCATTTCTGCCATATCTGGATCTTCCAAGAGGAGTTTGGTTTCTTCAATTTTTTTGTCTATTTCTGAAATTTGTACTAGTCTATAGTCTTCCATATATTCTTATTTAGTATAAAGTATTTTGTATTTAGTATCTAATACTTTGAGTTTTTAAAGTTTGTAACGGTATTCTTTTTTCAGTCCATCGGCACGTTATTCAGTGAGCTGTACAACTGCTTGGGATAAACTAGGGAAGTAAAGCCTGCTACTTAATTGCTGCAAGCATTTCCGCGAGGGATTTTGGAGCGTTTGCCTTCTTTGCTTTTTCTTCTTTTTTAGCCTGAATCTTATCTTGAAATTCAAATTTCTTCTTCATTTTCTGTTCAAAATTACTGATTCTTGAAGCACTATCAACAAATCTTTGTGCACCTGTGTAGAATGGGTGACAATTACTGCATAATTCAACATGAATTGTCTCTTGTGTAGATCCAAGCACAAATTTCTTGCCGCAAGATGCGCAAGTAACTGTTGCTTGAAAATATTGTGGATGGATATTTGCCTTCATGGGTAATATTATACCAACTTTGAAGAAGAATTACAATAATACCTGTAATGTAGTAAATAGTAAATAGATATTAGCTATCAGCTCCTAGCAGCTAGTATTTAGTATTAGGAGTTTGTAAAGTTCTTAAAGTTTATAAGGTTATAAAGTTGGTAACGGTATTCTTCTTCGAGCGAGTCCCGATTTAATCGGGATGAGTCGAGAAGGCCTCATAGCAAGCTATTGCAACAATAGTTCTCGACTATGTTCGAACAATAAAAACTTTACAAACTTTATCACTTGGTAGGGGCTTATTTTCTCATCATAATATGGTGGAGGTGGGGATGGGACTTGTGATTTTCGGCAAAATACATACCTCCAATTACAAGCGAGGCACCAATCAAAAAGAAAGCGTTTGGTATCTCGTGTACTAGTGGGATAGCAACAATAACTGATACAACAGGCTGTATATAGTCAAAAACAGCCGTTGATGAGGCACTCATATGCTTTAGCGCCCAGAAAAATACAAACCAAGCAAAAAATGATGTAAGTAATGCTCCATAAAGAATTCCAAAAATTCCCTGGAAGTTAAGATTGGTTAGAAATCCGTATTTTGAGCTTTCCCAAAGAAGAAATGGATAAAAGCTGATGGTACCAAATAAAAATGTCCAAAAAGTAATAGTTATAGCATGATATTTTTTGATAACTTCCTTGGCAATAATGACATTTATTACCGAGCCGATGGTTGAAATAACAAGTAAAATATTTCCAAAAAGGGAACTACCGGCATTCATCTTGGAAGTTGACTCAAGGACTATAAGCAATACTCCTGTCAGACCAATTAAATTCCCAACGAGCATTTTTCTAGTTGGATGTTCTTTAAGAAAGAAAATAGAAAGTAGAATAAGGAAGGCAGGTCCTGCACTTGCAATTATTGCAGCATTAATACTTGCTGTGTAGTGAATGGCAATAAAATAAAGTCCGATATTGACAGTTATACCAAAAAAACTTGCTGCCATGACTTTTAGCAAGTCTTTTTTTGCCATATATAGATAATTTGGAAAGAGAACTATCATTATCACAACAGGAATAAAATATCTTAAAAATGCCAGGGTAAATGTATGGACATTTTCAAAAGCCCATTTAAAAATAGGCGGACCACCACCCCAGATAATATTTGCTGAAATTAGTAGGAGAATAGCCAAGTGAGTTTTGGAAAATTTCATATAATTCTTGTCATTCTGGGGAGTTTGAAAAACGACTCCAGAATCTATCTGAGCAGTAGATCCTGGACAAGCCAGGATGACAACTATTATTGTTGCAGTTTTGCTATTAATTCATCAATAGGCAATTGTTCTTGGGTCCTGTCATTTAGATTTTTCAATGTATAGATATTTTTTTCTGCTTCCTCAGGGCCAATGATTACAACATAGGGAATTTTTTGGGAGTCTGCATACTTCAATTGTTTTTCCATCTTTGAATCCGGGTCAAGCCAAAGCTCTGTTGGGATTTTCTTATTGCGGAGTTGATAACTAATTTCTAAAGATCTTGTTTCTAGTTCTCTATTAAAAATAGTTACCAAAACTTTAGATGAGGAATTATTCAATTCACTTGGGAATAAATTAAGCTCTTCCATTGCCTCAACTGTCCTGTCAAATCCAAATGCACATCCAACAGCCGGGATTTGCTTTCCGGCAAACATTCCAATTAGATTGTCATATCTTCCTCCGCCGCAAACAGAGCCGACAGTATACTGCGGAATTTCTACTTCAAAAATAAGCCCAGTATAATAATCTAGTCCCCGGGCAAGGGTAGGGGAGTATTCCAAAATATTTGAGTCTATTTTCATTTCAGAAAGCTTTGAGAATACGTCATTTAGTCTTTCAGGCATTTTGGCATCAAGAATTGACTGAAGAAGATTTTTTGCTTCCTCAACTGTTTTACACTCATTTCGTGCGACCAATTCTTCAACCACTCCGTCTTCACCAATTTTTTTAAGTTTGTCTATTATTGCAATAGAAATTGGACTGAGTCCTTCAAAAATGCTTCTATCATTAAGTAGGATTTTAATCTCTTTAAACCCGAGTGCTTTATATCCGTCTGCAACTGCTGCAATAATTTCCGCATCAGAAAGAGTAGAATTTACACCAATTGTGTCAATGTCGCATTGTAAAAATTCTCTGTAGCGCCCTTTTTGTGTATTGTCTGCTCTGTAGACATTTTGCATTTGATATCTTTTGAATGGATTAGAGAGGACGGAAGCATATTGTGCAACGTATCTTGCTGTTGGGACTGTTTGGTCGTAGCGCATGGCGACTTTTCTCCCTCCATTATCCTCGAAGCGATACATTAATTTATCTCCCTCCTCACCGTATTTACCGTTAAGAAGTTCTTCGTATTCAAGCACAGGTGTCTCTAAAGGCTCAAAACCATACTTTTCAAACACACTTTTTAGCGTGTTTTTTACATAGTCTCTTTTTCGGGCAACATCTCCCTTAAAATCCCGAAATCCTTTTAAAGTCTGTATATTCATAGTATTAATTCAAACCCTGAGCAAAGGTTTATAGTTGTAATAATATCAGAATTTGCTTTTATTTTCATTAGTCTTTGCTTTTGCCTCTTTTCTCTTTTGCCAAAAGTCTTTTATTTTTTTTCCTCCCCAAATAATTAGAATCAAAGAAATTATTCCTCTTATTGAGAAAAAAAGAATTATTACTAATATTCCTATTATGGCTTTTTCCATTAGTTTGATTTTATCATATTGTTTTTTTGGGGGATGTATTCTTCAAACAAAACTTTCTTTCCTTTCTTTTTAACAATATAGCGTTTGATTCTATACAGATCAAACGCAATTTTTGTAAGAAGCATTGCTTTTTTATGGTTTGGTTTTTTTGCGCTATTTCTTGCAGATTCTCTTTTGTCCCAAACACAAAATGACCGACATAAATTGGTTTTTTTATCTAATTCACCTCTATAATATCCTCTAAACCCTGGCATCTTTTTAGCTTCTCGATATGCAAAATAATCTGCAAAATTTAAGAGTTCGTCTAATAATGGATATCGTTTTCTTTTTGATTCAAAAACGACAAAATAATTTCCATCATTAAGATATGGAAGAAGCCTCTCCCATCCCGAGAAAATTTTGTAAACAGGCAAATTAAAATCGACGTACTTTTCGCGCTGTTCGCCTAAGATTACTTCTAGATCAAATGGGAATACTATATTTTTCATATACTTTCAATTTCTCGTTCTAGTTCATAGATTTCTTTATCAGTTGAAATTGGCATTTTTAAACAAATATTCTTTAATTCTTTTTCATAGTTTTTACTAAGTTTTAATGTTGGTCTTTTTTCTTTTCTAAGAGATAATGCTTGCAGAGCAATTGTCTTTTCTATAAAAGTAATTTTTTTTGTTAAATCCAAAACACGTTGCGTATTTTTTACAGCACTCATTGCATTTGTAGAGACATCTTCCCATCCGTTTGCAACTGATATATCAAAATTAGATTTGGGGTAGAGAAGTGTTTTTATTTCTGAAAGAAGTGACTCAACTGTGTAGACTAAAATCATAAATCCAGAATTGTTAGCATTATCCATAATAAGATATGCTGGTAATCCTTCGTTAAAATTTTTATTTGTCAGTATTTTCATTCTTGCAACACTTGTTGCTGCAATACTTGAAAGACAAAGTGAAATTAGATCAAAGACAGTTGCTAATTGTACGCATATATAATTGCCAGAAGAAACTATCTCGACATCTTTTTTATTTGCAATAAAGAGTGGGTTATCAATAACACTATTTAATTCTGTTTCAACAACATTTTTTGCATAGGAGAGTATGTCATATGCATTCCCAAAAATTTGTGCAATTGTCTTAAAACTTGGTGGATCTTGAAGAAAAACTGCACTTTTATTTTCATAGGTTGTAAAAATTTGTTGACTATTTTGTAATAATTTTTCTAGTATGTCAGCTGCTTTTTTTTGTCCCAGGAAAGGTTTTGTATCTTGATTTATTTTGTTATAAACAGAATATGTTGAACCTCTTCCTTCAAGAGAAAATGCAGCAGTCTCAAGAGACTGTTGTATAAAATTGTCTAATTTGTCTATCATAAGACAGGAAAGGCCGATCGCAGCATTATTACCGTTAATTAGTGCCAACCCTTCTCTTGTTTGTAGTTTTTTTGGATATTTAATTTTAGCCTTTTTAAACGCTTCAAAAGGGGGTAATATCTCACCCTTATATAGAACTTTTCCTTTATTGCAAAGTACGACAAAAATTCCGGCAAGAATTGTTAGATCGCTTGCGCCAATAGATCCGTATTCCGGAACAAGTGGAATTACATCTTTATTCAATAGATCTTCTAAAAATATCAGAAGCTCGGCACTTACCCCTGACATTGCTCTTGACAAAACAATAAGTCTGGAAAAAATTGCAGATCTAATAACTTCTTTTGGTAAATAATTACCAGTACCAACAGCGTGGGAGAGTAGGATGTTTTTTTGAAATGTATCAACTGAAATATTTGGTTTTTCAACTGATAAATCACCTACGCCAGTGGTTAGACCATAGACATTTTTATTAAATAAATTTTTAACTTCTTGAAAATTTTTATCGATACTTTCTAAAACACTTTTTTCCACAATAATGTCTGCCTTATTTTTTGCAATAAGACAGATATCTTCGATTGTGTATTTTTTGTTTATTTTTACAATCACTCTTTTCATATAAATTCCTTTCTTTGTGCCTAGGTGATTAGCTATTCGCCCAGGCTATTAAGTTATGCATAAATTTATTATTTTTCCCTTTGCACAGTCCTTCCGTCAGGTTTTGTTGAGTTAGGCCTATTTCTATATTCAAACTCCCACCCCCATGTCCCTACCTCTGCATAAGGCAGAGCTCTCCTTGGTCCCAGTAGAGGCATTCTATCTCGTGCTCTTCGCTCTTCTTCTGCCACTTTCCTCATGTAATCGTTATCAACCATATATTTCACCTCCTTTCAAAAAATATATTTATCCTTCAAAGGCCGCCGCACCTTGATTCCAGCTAGGACTGGGTTTATTAAGATATTCATCCCTCTCTTTTGCTGTCAATAGGTCAGTACCAACCGGATATAATTGCTCTCCCTTGTCATTTACTATTGGCAACCTTTGGCCTGTTTTTCGGTATTTTCTTCTGCTCTTACCCCATGTACCACAAACGTCTTTCCATCTAAGTTTTCTTTCTCTTGTAAGAAAGCCGGGTTTGTCTATGCCTACAGCTCTATTTGTGACTGCACGACCTTCGTTGTTCGTGACCATATCTTTTCTAGGTTTCATATTTACACACCTCCTTTCAAACCATGTCCGGTGAGAATGATCACCAGATTCATGGTTCGATTGGGAAGTTTTTCCAAAACAGCTACTGTTGCTGCGGCAGAAGGTTCGACATATATTCCTTCTGTTTGAGCAAGTAATTTTCGAGCAGCCAAAATTTCCTCATCTGTTACAGAGAATATTGCGCCATTTGTTTTTCTGACCCATGTAAGTGTTATTTCTCCATCTAATGGATTGCCAACATTCATTGCAGAAGCAATTGTTTTTGGTTTTTCCATAGCAATAATAGGGGAGAGCGTTTTTTCAAACGAAATGGTTAGAGGATCTGCGCCTTTTCCTTGCACACCGAAAAAGCAGGGAAATTTTTTATACTTTGCAAAACCTTCTGCAACTGCAGTACCAACTGTTCCGTTGCCAACAGGGCAGATAAATGCGTCAAATTTTATTTCAGATTTTGCTAATTCTTCTCCAATTGATTGTTGTCCAATACGACGTATTTCGTAATCACCGCATAATAAATAATTTTTATTTTTTGCAATTTGTTGGGCTTTCCCAACACACACATCATAATTGCCATTTACTTCAATAAGTTGTGCCCCCGCAATAAGTGCTTGTTGGAGTTTGGATTGTGGCGTTCCCTTAGGGACTACGACAATACAGGGGAGTCCTACACGTGCAGCATATGCACTAAGTGATGCTGCCATATTGCCTGTTGAGGCACACACAACGCCTTTCTTTTTCTGTTTAAGAGCTTCCAGAATTTCCGTGACACTTCCGCGGTCTTTGAAAGATCCTGTTGGATTTTGATATTCACATTTTGCCCACAATTCTCCTTGCCAGTTTAGCTCTTGTTCTAAATTGAACAAACGAATAAGCGGAGTATTTCCCTGGCCCAAATTTATTGTTCGAGCTTGTCGAGAACTTCTCGATTCGCTTTGCTCACTCGAAGAATAAAATGTTCGCGTAATTATTTTAATAAGGTCTTTCATAATCATCTGGCTCCTCCAAAGGCCCAACTGCTTTTTCTACAGCTTTTAAAAGCGATCCGTCTCTCACCATTTCTTTTATTTTCTCCAAGTCTTTATAAATGACTTTATCTTTTTTAAGATAGGGGACTTTGGAGCGAATCAGATTGTATGCTGCTAATATTCCTTTGCCTGGTTTTTTGCCTTTCTTAAAATCAAGTGCCTGTGCGCCAAGCATCAGCTCAATTGCCAAAACATACTGTGTATTTCGTAAAATCCTTTGAATTTTTATTGCAGCATTTGTTCCCATGCTGCAGTCATCTTCCTGACCTGCGCTTACTGGAATAGAATCCACAATGCCTGGATAGCATAGAATTTTATTTTCATTTACTAAGGCAGCTGATGCGTATTGTGGCATCATAAAGCCTGAATTTAGTCCGCCGTTTTCCACCAAGAAAGCCGGTAGAATCTTACTGTAGTACGGATTATTCATCCGCTCTTGTCGAATCTCTGATGCATTTGCATATTCCTGCAATGAAATTGCCATTGTTTCAAGTGGCATACAGATAGGCTGTCCGTGGAAGTTGCCACCCGAGATAACTGCATTGTCCTCAACAAATACCAACGGGTTATCCTGTGCAGCATTCATTTCTATGCTGAATTGTCTTTTTATCCATTTGAGTGCTTCACGTGATGCTCCTAAAATAACCGGCGCACAACGGATAGAGTACGCGTCCTGAACTCTGGCTGGAGGACCTGCAAGAATTTCGCTTTGCTGCATAAGAGTTCGCAAATTTCGTGCAGCGATAACCTGTCCGTCAAACTTCCGCGCCTTTGCAATGCGCTCATCTAGTGCTGCATAAACTACTTCGATTGCTTCCATTGTCATTGCGCAGGCAATTTCCGAGACTTTTGCAAGCTCTAGACTGTCATATAATTCCAAACTTCCCATGCCTGCCATAAAGGTATCGCCGTTAATAAGCGCGAGCCCTTCTTTTGCCTGAAGTTGTATGGTTGGGATGCCGGCCTTTTTCATTGCTAGTTTGCCGGACATTCTTTTTCCCTCAAAGTATGCTTCTCCTTCACCAATAATCGGGAGACTCATCATCGCAAGGGGAGCAAGATCACCCGATGATCCAACAGATCCTTGCTCAAGAATCATTGGCGTTACTTTTTTATTAAGCATGGCAACTAAGGTCTCTAAAATAATTGGTCGTGCACCGGAAAGGCCGGATGCCAAATAATTTGCCCTAATAAGCATTGTTGCGCGGGTAATATCTTCTTTAGTTGGGTCTCCTACGCCTGTACTGTGCGATCTGACCAAATTCATTTGCAACTGTGCCGCTTTGTCAGGATTAATAAACACCTGCGAGAATTCACCAAAGCCTGTGGTGACGCCGTAAATTTTAACCTTTTCATCGATTTGTTTCTTAAGCACAGCATAGGAAGCCTCTGATTTCTCATAAGCCTCTTTGCCAATAACAACCTCCGCATAATCTCTGGCAACCGCTTTGATTTGTTCAATTGTTAAGTCTTTTCCTGTAATAATTACTTTTTTCATAATGGTAATCACAAAAAAACCCCGCCTTGGCGGGGTATGTTCACTTTAAAAGACACGAACATTACTCCGCCAAAAGGGGAGTATGATGATGTGCTTTATTTAATTTTTTAGTAATATTTTTCATATCTTTAATTTTAGTGTGCTTGCCAACCAATTACATTTTGTTTTACTTCTACATATTTTCCGTCTTTCAACTCGTATAATGCTCCAGAACGAGGATCAGTAAATCTTGTTGAATTTGCTGTCCTTCTATCTGTTTGTCTACTATTTACTTTTCTTGTTCTCTCTCTTTTTTCCATTTATTTTTTTGAGCATAAGACGATATCCGCCTTTGCCATTTTGTAACCATTTCTGAATCCTAGCAATAGTGGTGCTGCTCATTCCTGTCTTTTTAGTGATGTCTTCATAAGGAACTTTTTCCTCAAGAAGACGAGCGACTTTCCATCTATTTGCGAATTCTTTAATTTCTGCTTCAGTTAATAAATCTCTTAAATAATTTCTACATTCTCCAACTGTTTTTAGTTGCAAAAGAGTCTTAAATAATTCTTCAACGTCTTTAGAATATAAATAATTCATACTTTATCTAACTAAAGTAAAAAAATAATATCACTTTACTTTAGTAAAGTCAATGGGCAAAATTGATTTGGCATTTTTTATTTCTCATCCAAAAAGTGGTGGGCGACTTGGTGTAAAATAACAAAAAGAATTCCAAAGACAGGTACGGCAAAAATGACTCCAAATCCTCCGGCAATTTTATATCCAATAATAAATGAAAGCAAAACAATAATTGGATGGAGTTGGAGTGCTTTTCCAAGAAGTTTTGGACCTATGATATTAAAGACAATTTGTTGCATAACAATGAGTGTTATAAGCACCAGTAACCCTCGAGCAGGATCTATTAAAAAGGCAATAGCAACTGGTGGAATAAGTGCAAGTATTCCACCTATTACCGGCACGATGGTCAAAAGTCCTGCAATAAGACTTGTTGAGGCAGCAAAATCAACTCCAAATGCGGTCATTATAAGCCATGTTGCAATTCCTGCAACAATCCCAAACATTATTTGCATCCTAAGAAATGATCCAAAACTTGTGTCTATAAGCTCCTGCAAATACTTTGCATGTCCATGCCATTTTTTTGGTAGCAGAGTATAAATTTCGTTATTAATTCTATCTTTATCCAAAACAAAATAAAAAGAAACAATAAGTACCATAAATGTCTCAAACAAAAATCCTGCAACAGAGGGGATGTAAGTTAGGGAATTATCCAAAAGAGATAGCCCCATATTTGTCAGACGATGTA